>JAFXGB010000120.1 GCA_017520235.1 Muribaculaceae bacterium
ACATTGAGCAATTGTGCATATGCCATCGCACCCGAGCATAACAATAGTGCCGAAATAAGGATTTTTTTCATAAATGTGATATTATTAGTTTATTATTATTTATTTACAAAGGGAATTGCCTGGCAATTAGGCATTTGATAGAAAAGTAGCAGTTTATTTCATTGGCAATTAGAGTTAGATTTTGTTAGAAATGAATAAAATTTCTCTAAATTATGAATAAAAATTGACAAATCTACATTTTTAGCACTTTTTTAACAATTATACGATAAGTTTATATTCATAATCAAAAAAAAGGCTCCCCTAAGGAAGCCTTTTTAATATAGATACCCAAACGGATGATTACCTTTTACTTAATGTAAACTTTTGTTGATTTTTTGCCTTGAACCTTGATGTAGATACCATTAGATGGGTTTTCTACTTTCACACCTTGGAGGTTGTAGTATTCAACAGGAGCATCTTCATCAACTTCTTCAATTGTTACATCTTCTACACCGGTCTTTTTACCTTTAAGCAACAATTCAGCCTTTGCAGGAGTTTCAACGTCGCGAGCTTCGCAAGGAACTGCATGTACGTAGTAACCATGTTTGCGGTTGATGCAATGGAGATTTCCGGCATAGTCAAATGCCATTTGACACACTTCTTGATCTTTTGTTGGGATAGAAGTAGCGTGAGTGAATGTAGGCACATTGTCATCACTCCATTCAACATCGTAAACTTGAATAGCAGCGCTACCATCAACGATAGCAAACCTAGTTTCGTCGGCATTGAGAGCCATACCGCCACCAAGACAACCATTGAGACCGTCAAGGTCGCCACCATTAAAGATAATGTCGCCGGCTTCGTTAATTACGATAAATGCAGGAACGCTTGTATTGTTTTGGTCGGCATTACGGGTTTGTGAACAGAATACCACATTGTGCAATGCACTACCGAGCATACCGGTATTTGTGTTGATAAGTTTTGCTGATGCAGTAGCAAGTTGGGTTGGTTCTTTTGCACCCCAAGTGTCGTTAGCACCAATATCGTAACGATA
Organism: Muribaculaceae bacterium; assembly: GCA_017520235.1. Classification (GTDB taxonomy): domain Bacteria; phylum Bacteroidota; class Bacteroidia; order Bacteroidales; family Muribaculaceae; genus RGIG4079. The sequence goes on from JAFXGB010000120.1 coordinate 1,034, forward strand.
TAGTTTGTTACCGCCATTACTTGTTGGAAGGTCTTCTACATAAATAAACATCTTGCGATCGTCGCCTGAGCCGGTGAATGCAACACCTGTAGAACCACCACCTACGGCAACACCATTGATAGTCAACTTACCCTTACCATCATTGGTTGCACCAGCAAAGATATTGTTGATTTCAGTTGGGTTAGCAGGGTCGAAAATCCAGATACCGGGATATGCGTCGCTCCAGTCGGTCAAGTAGAACTTGTCATTGTAAAGAGTAGCACGGAAAGTAGAAGAAGCGTTACCGGTATTAAATTTACCAACCCAGTAAGGAGCACCTTCTTTAACTTGATACATTGGGTCGATCAAGAACACACCTTTAGAACGACCTACGCCAAGGTAAGTAGTAGCGAAGTTATCGCTTTCGGGGTTAGTTTCAATACCTATACCACCACGATAATAAGTAGCACCGGCACCCCAAGTGTTTATTGTAGCAAGAATGTCGCCGGTAGCAACAGTTTTGTTTGCAACAACTACACTCCAATTATAGTCACCGATTAATTCATTAAGGTCAATATCATAAGTTGTTTCACCTGCTTCAAGAGCGCCAAGGTTGATAACAATATCTTCAGTAGCTTCGTCATTACCTTCAGCAGGAGTAAGAACGAGGTATACATTTGATGATTTGTTGTTGAGTTTGAATGATACAGTACCTTCTTCGGTTACATTTAGATCATAAGCATAAACACCACTATAAACAGGTTGTTTAACGCCTTTATTTGTAAACTTAGACACTTTGCCATCAACAGTGAGGAACAATTCGATAGCAGCAGCAGTAGTGTAACCGCTTACAGGGTCGATTGTGAGAGCCAATTCACCATTAGCAGCGATAGATTTATATTCTGCAGCATC
>JAFXGB010000121.1 GCA_017520235.1 Muribaculaceae bacterium
ACTTTTTACTCTATTAATAACTATTAGTGCAAGTAGTGTTACTCCTTCAATTTTGCAAAAATGCGACATATCAGCTCGCGATAAATGGGTTGACTCGGTATACAAATCCCTTACTCCTCGTCAACGCATAGGTCAGCTATTTGTCCCTGTTATCTATTTCTCGCAGGACAAAAAATACAAAGCGACAATTAGCCGATTAGTTAAAGAATACCACATTGGCGGGTTATTGTTTGGACATGGCTCAATTGAAAGATATGCTTCTACTATTAACTATGCGCAATCAATAGCCAAAGTTCCATTAATGATTACGTTAGATGGCGAATGGGGTTTATCCATGCGCATGAAAAATACCCCTCGATATCCTCACAACATGGGACTTGGCGCCATCGCTGACGAAAAACTACTCTACGATTATGGTCGTCGCATGGCAGAAGAGTGTCGTATGCTTGGTATTCATGTTAACTTTGCGCCTGTACTTGATGTAAATTCTAATCCTGCCAATCCGGTAATAGGCTATCGGTCATTTAGCGAAGACCCCAAAATAGTTTCACGCCTGGCCATCGCTTACTCGCAAGGGCTTGAAGATGGAGGTGTGCTATCGGTGGGAAAACACTTTCCAGGACATGGCGATACCTCAACTGACTCCCACAAAGAACTTCCTACTGTCACTCACAACGTTGCTCGACTTGATACTACCGATTTAATTCCTTTCAGCGAATACATCAATGCCGGTCTTTCAGGTGTTATGGTGGGGCACTTAAATGTTCCTGCACTTGACAATTCCGGCACACCGGCGTCTTTATCTCAAAAAATCACTACTGATTTATTGAAAAAGAAAATGGGATTTGAAGGGCTCATTTTCACTGATGCGCTTGAGATGAAAGGAGCAAAAGTCCCCGGAGTAAATAACTGTGTTCAAGCATTCATTGCCGGAGCCGATATGCTTCTCGCATCATCCGCTCCTATGAATGACATCATCGCATTTGAGAAAGCTGTCAACTCAGGGAAAATATCTAAAAAGGAAGTTGAACGCCGTTGTCGCAAAATACTTGCCTATAAATATGCTCTAAATCTCCAAAATGAAAAGCCTGTTAATACCATCGGATTGTCTCAAAAAATAAATTCAGCCGATGCCGAAGATGTTAATCGCCGGTTATCAGCAGCTCTCATGACGGTTATTTTCAATAAAAAATCATTGCTTCCCATCAGCCACCTTGAAAACAAATCTATCGCAGTTGTGAGCATAGGAGCAGACAAGAACAATGTTTTTGCTCAATATTGCCGAAAGTATGCCAATGTGAAAACTTATTTCACCAAAAGTTCATCATTTACCGAAACGACACTTACCGACATAAAAAATCATGACATCATAATCGTTGGGGTGTTCTCAGACAAGGCTTGGGCAAGAAATGTTTTTGCTCAATTTGATAACACAGCAGGACTCATTCCGGTATTTTTTATGAATCCCTATAAGATGAACAAATTCAGCAGTTCACTTCGCAATGAGCCAACATTGGTACTCGCCTATGACGATACCCCATACATAAGAGAATATGCTGCTCAAGCAATCTTTGGAGGCATTGATGTTACTGGGAAATTACCGGTTAACCTCAAGCACATAGCACCAATGGGGACAGGCGTTATGTTAAAGAAAACCCGATTAGGATTCTCATCACCTACATCAGAAGGGTTTTCCAACAAACTTTCAACACGCATTGACAGCATCATAAAAGTGGGATTGCGCACAAAAGCATTTCCCGGTTGCCAAATATTAGTTGCAAAGAATGGAAATGTCGTTATTGATAAAAATTATGGTACACTTGATTTCATAAACGGGCAAAAAGTTACAATGGGAACACTTTACGACCTCGCATCTGTTTCAAAAGCCACAGGTACGCTTCCCGGCGTTATGCTTGCCTATGATAAGGGACTTTTCTCTCTTGACGATTTTGCATCAAAGCACATTCTCGGATTACATGGTACCGACAAAGACAGCATTACCATCAAGCAACTGCTTTATCATGAATCGGGGATGCCTGCATCACTCAACATGTTCAATCTAATGATGGATTCCACCACCTATGAAGGAAAACTCATTACTCGACGCAAAGATGCTCTCCACACTATAAAGATTGAAAATCGCGCCTATGGTCATAAGGATGCAAAACTGCGTCGAGACATTACTTCTACCTCTCGTTCAAGCACATATAACATTGAAGCGGCAAAAGGTCTATTTGTTTCCCAAGAGACATTTGACACAATTATGGCAAATATCTACAACGCGAAATTACGCCCAACTAATAAATATAATTATAGTTGTCTCAATTTCTGCCTACTGATGGATATGGAACAGCGTCTCACCGGAGTGCCTCACAATGAATGGGTAGAGAATAATATATATGCTCCTCTCGGTGCTTATCACACAATATATCGTCCCCTTTCTAAATGGGAACTTAGCGATATTGCACCAACTGAAAACGACACATATCTACGTCGCCAAACAGTACACGGATATGTCCACGACGAAACAGCTAATTTCTCCGGTGGCGTACAAGGTAATGCCGGATTATTCTCTAACGCCAACGATCTTGCTAAGTTGTGCCAAATGTGGCTTAACGGAGGAGAATATGGCGGACAACAAATTCTTTCATCTGAAACAGTAAAGCTATTCACTACATCTAAAAGCCCTACATGCCGTCGCGGATTAGGGTTTGACAAACCCGATGTGGAAAATCCCGACAATTCGCCGACTACAGAATTAGCGACAGCATCGACATTTGGACATCTTGGCTTTACCGGCACAGTATTTTGGGTGGACCCTGACAATGAATTGATATTTATTTTCTTGTGCAACAGAGTTGTACCAACTCGCAACAATAAAGCTTTTAACGAATTAAACATTCGCCCCGCCCTATTTGAAATGGTTTATCAAGAAATGATGAAATAATTCAGGAATTAGAACATTAAATGTTCCATTAAAATTTTTGTACCAATAATAATAAGTACTACTCCACCAATAAATTCTGATTTAGACTTATATCGGCAGCCAAATAGGTTGCCGATCTTTATTCCTGCGACTGAGAATAAAAATGTAGTTATTCCTATAACTATTGCCGCAGTAAATATATTAACACCCAAGAAAGCAAAAGAAACGCCTATTGCCAATGCATCAATACTTGTGGCAATAGCCATTATAAGCATCGTCTTAAACGAGAAATCAGGATCAGATTTCTCTTCTTTTGAAAATGCCTCTTTTATCATATTGGCACCGATAATTCCAAGCAAAACAAAAGCAATCCAATGATCGTAATCCGACACTAATGAAGCAAAACTTGCACCCAATGCATAACCTATCAGTGGCATCATAGCTTGAAAACCGCCAAACCATAGACCGACACTCATACTATGGCGTGGACGCAGATGACACACCGACAAGCCTTTCCCTATCGAAACAGCAAATGCATCCATTGACAAGCCCATTGCTATTAATAGTAATTCAACTATACTCATGCTTCAACTTTTTGAATTTCAGCACAAAGATACACAATTCCAACTAATTACTTAGCAATTAGTTTAATTAACTTAAAAAAAGAATGGAGATGTGTGTACATCTCCATTCTTTTATAATTTCAATACAATTATTATTTTATTGCAATCTTTTTAGTAATAACATTATCAGATGTTGTTATCTTCAAAATGTATATACCTGAGTTCAATCCTTCTGTCGAAATTTCATTAGCGTTTACAGCTACAACATCTCGGCCATTCATATCACTGATAACGATGTCGCTGACTTCAGCTCCTACAACTGTTACGGCATTAGCACTTACTCTTACAAGGATATCATCTGCAACAATTGATTCAATTCCATCAACTTCACCAATCTTACCTCCATATAATTCAATATTATCAAGGATTAACGCATCACAATTCTTTGAACGAAGACGGAATGCAATATATATTTCTTTTTCAGAATAAGAGCTCAAATCAATACCTCTTGTTTTAAAATTAGCACTTTCAAGGTGATATTCCTCTTCAGTGAAATAATACCATGAATCATCACCATTAGAAGAAACCATTACTGAATATGTTTCTAAGTAACTAGAATTGTATGAAGACACATCCCACACAAGGAATGAAGATTCATCTGGAGAGAATGGAGGTAATACACACCAACGATCAGCCTTATCTGTTCCATCAAGCCATGATGTAGCAGCCAACATGTAATTGCCAAACTGTTCATGTTCTTGGATATTAAATATACCCCAACCTGCTTCATTAAATTCATCTCCGGCTCCAGGATTTACAGTACCTCCATCTTCTGAACGGAAGACAAAATCAGTAGGCAATTGACCATTTTCAAAATCCCATCGTTTAGTAGGAGTACCCATTACTCGGAATTCTAATGAATCAACATTATTTGATTGCACTTTATCATCAGCCACACTTACTTCTACAATTAATTTATGTACACCTTCCGACAATTCAGAAAGAGCATTGGGAACAAGTTGTTGAGCAATTTCTTGCGCCTTTATAGAGACAAATCTATCATCAATAATCTCTGTATCAATTTTAACTTTTACTCTTGCATTTACATCTGCGATACCATAGTTACGCACATTATACTCTATTGAATTTTTAGAGCCAATGTGCACATATTGATCTGGAGATTTTATTTCAGTAATTCCTAAATCAATATTATCGCTTTCAACTTTTTCAAGTATTACGTCATCAACACACAACCAGTTTTCATCTTTATCACTAAATGCATGAAAACCAATATAGATTGTTTGTGGTTGATCAATATAGAAAATATTGATTGATTCTTCATATGCGCTACGAGCAAATGGTGCATATTCAACAATCTTGTTAGTCATTGCTATAGGATTACCTTCTGCGCCATAATATACGCCTAATTTTTCAGGGTGAGTATCATCTCCTGAATACCAGAATTTCAAAACATAATATCCCGCTTCTTTAATTTTAATTGGCTCTAAAATTGCCCAGTCATCGCCATTATTATTTTTATCATAGTTATAAGCTAGGCAATAATCTCCAGTATGAGATAATGACCACCAAGGATCGCTATATAAATCCCAATTACCTTCATCTTCATTCAAGTTATAGAATGTGATACCATCTGTATATTCTGAGCTTTCAAATCCCATTGAATAAGGCACTGTCGCTGGCGCTTTATGTAATACACTTGTTGTCGCAGCATCATTATTTGCATTTACATCATCACCATGAGATGTCCATGCTTTTATCTCAAATGATTTACGAGGTTCTGACAAATCAGCTTTTGCATTAAATGTATATTCCATTTCTGCACCAATTGCAAGAGTTTGATTTATTGTTTCTGTTGCGACAATTTCTCCATCAATTGCAAATGAAACATCAAATGATTCTACATCAACATTTCCTTCATTTTTCACTTTGATTGTAACTGATTCTTGTGTCAAATTAAAATCACTAATAGGAGAAGAAATTTCTGTTACTGATAAGTCTACAGGATTAGTTGTAAACTGAACTGTCACTTCACACAAATACAAACGCCATTTATCAGCATCACTACATGCATGCATTCCCAAATATATTGGTTCGTTAGCATTAACATCTATCATATATAAATAAGATGTTTCGCTATCATTGAGCGCCAATACTTCACTTACTTGAGTTGTCATTGCTTCTACTGTTGCCGAATTTCCATAGAAAACTTGCAACTTTTCACCATAAGAACTACCTTTTACTCTTAAACTTATAGCCAAAGAGCCTGTTTGTGTTGATGTAATTGCAGGAGAAATCAACCAGTCGTTAGCTGCATTTGACGAGTGATATGAATAGAATACTTTTGATGGTTCTCCATAACTATCAAATTGCCATGTTTTTTCATCACCATTGACATCAAATACTGTCCAAGTATTGAAATCATCCTCTGTACTGAAATTAGTTGTGTAAATAACTTGTGCCATAGCTGAGGCAAAACACAAACTAATCATTGCTAATAATGTGTATATTTTCTTCATAAAAAATTATTTTGGCTCTATTATTTAACTATTAATGGCGAGAGCCATATTTTTCAGCCATTAACAGTTCTAATTTTTTAAGATGCAAAAATAGCTATATACTATCATATTTTGTTAAATCACGATTAATGTCCTTTTCTATATTAATTTTATTTAACACATAACAAACAATAGCTCCTGTGCTCTCGAGAGCACAGGAGCTATTGTTATAAGCATTATATCTCCGCTCTATTTTTTTTATAAAGTCTCAATAATTAGTTTTCAGGGTCAAGAATTACTACTCGATAGTTACCTTGGTCAAGAAGACGCTTCATGAAATCCTTAACGTCTTGTTCTGTAACCGCATTAAGTTCATCGATAGCTCCATTGAACGAATCTACGCCATTCAATTGAGTTTGAGCCATTGCACTTGTCCAAGAGCCATTCTTTTCAAGAGCTTCTTGTTGTGATTTAACCATAAACTCTTTAACCTTGTTTAGTTCTTCAGCAGTAATATTTTGAGTCATATCGTTAAATTCTCCTTCAATCATTCCAAGAACTTTTTCTTTCAATTCAGGCTTCATTGGGAATGCAGTCTGCATCACAACATTATTGTTAGAAATGCGTGTTAAATTACCACGAGCGCCAATTGAGTAAACTGCACCCTCTTTTTCACGAACAGTAGCAATTAGACGAGCTGAAAGAATTTGACCTGCAATAGACGCAAGATAAGCATCTTTGGACGTGTATGGCATTTCACCGAAAGCGAGGATAGCAACCCATGTTTGAGGAGTTTCCATCTTAGCTGTAAATGTATCTATTTTTTTGCCACCATTCATTGCAAAATCAGGACGAAGTTCTACCGATTTAACCGCTGAAGCAGCATCACCAGGCAATGAAGCAATGTATTGTTCCACAAGTGGGCGCAATGTATTAACATCAATATTACCTACGAATACAAATGTATAATCGGCTGCATTAGCAAGCATCTTGTGAGTCATATCAAGAATTTGTGCACGATCAGCAGCTTTAATCAACTCAGAGTCGATCATTTGGAAACGAGGATTGTTGTAAAGTGTAGCTTGCAAGTTCTTTTGGAAAATAAATTGAGGATTAGCGGCTTGGTTTTCAAGCATACCAGCATACATATTTTGTAATGATGTATATTCGCTTTCTGTAACATTCAAGTCAGTAAATACCATGTAAATAATTTCCATCAAAGTAGTCAAATCCTTAGTTGTTGCAGAGCCATATAATTGACGAGCATAATCTTCAAAAGACAAACCCACTGATGCTTGTTTACCTGCCATATATTTTTGGAAGTCGGCATAAGTATATGAGCCCAAACCATATTGTCCAAGGACAGAAGGCATAAACATCAAACTTGTTGCCATTTCATCGCCAAATTGAGCAGTACCATTTTTAGCAATAGCTTGGAAACGTATTTCGTCATCTTTAAAAGTGGTAGGTTTCACCAAAACTTTTGCGCCATTAGACAAAGTCCATTCTGTAGCTCCCCATTGAGCATTTTCAGTTTCGCTAACAATCTTACCTGCAGCAGGAAGATTAGCAATCAGAGGCTCAGTTTTAACATTGTCAACGTATGCTTCGATAGTTTCAGCATCAACCGATTTAACCACAGCTTCTAATTCCTCTTCAGTTGGCACTACATAACCTTCTTTTTCCGGACTCATTACAAGCATAATGCGGTTATCATCAGTAAACATAGCATTGAATGTTTGGTTAATTGCTTCTACCGGAACTTGATTAGCAACCATGCTCATCATTTGGTATTCCCACTCTATTCCAGGAATAGGATCGCCATCAACAAAGTTTCTGACATACTCATTTACATAACGATTATTTTCTTGTTTGTTACGATCATTGTATGCCTTTTCGAGGCGAGAGATATATTCACTACGAGCACGAGCATATTCTGTTGCGGTAAATCCGCCACGTTTAGCACGCAAACCTTCGCGATATATTGCTTCAATTACAGGCTTGATATCACCACCCTTTGCAACACCTACAAGAGTAAACGCATCTTTAGTTTTAGTGACACCCAAGATGCTTCCATAACTTGCTCCTGCGTAAGCAAAAGGAGCATCAGGATTAGACATCATTTCAGTAAAACGTGCATCAAGCATTGCTGTAATCATGCTTGCAACATAGTTTTGGGCATAATAAGCAAATGTATTTTTTAAAGAGTCAGGCAACACATCTGTTTTAAACATGAATTGCACCATGTTATTAGTTTGCTCTTTGTCTTTACCTATTGCATAGATTGTTCCCTTGTGGTCAGCGACAGGCAAATATTCACGTTTAGGAGCATTTGCAGGCATTTCGATAGGAGAGAACATCTCGATAATTTTCTTTTCAATGCGGTCAACATTTATATCACCCACAACAATTATACCTTGTTGATCAGGACGATACCATGCTTCATAATAATCGCGCAATGCTTTGTATGGGAAATTATCCACAACTTCCATAGTCCCGATTGGGAGACGATAACCATATTTGCTATCAGGGAACATTTTTGGAAGAACTTCTTCAAAAATGCGCATTTGACCTACCATTGAACGACGCCATTCTTGATGAATTACACCACGTTCTTTGTCTATTTCTTCATCAGCGAGAAGAAGGTCATTTGCCCAATCATGAAGAATCAACAGACATGAATCTTGTACGCTTTCACGCTCTGTAGGCACGTTAGAGATGTTATAAACAGTCTCTTCCATTGAGGTGTAAGCATTGAGGTTTTGACCAAATTTCACACCAATGCTTTCCAACCAGCTAACGACTTGGTTGCCAGGGAAATTTTTAGTTCCGTTGAAACACATGTGTTCAAGAAAGTGAGCAAGACCACGTTGATTATCTTCTTCCTGCATTGAACCCACTTTTTGAGCGATATAGAAATCAGCTTGACCCTTTGGATACTCATTGTGGCGAATATAATAAGTCAAACCATTAGGCAACTTGCCTATTTTCACATTTTGATCCACTGGAACAGGAGGCATCATTTGAGCAGAAGCCATTGTTGGGACCATCATCATTCCTGCAATTAGCAAGAACAAAAGTTTAAAAGTCTTTTTCATCTTGATTTATAATTAGTTAATTTTTTTATTTCTAATTTTTATGCAAAATAAATGAATTTACCTTAGAATATTATAATTATTACAATATTTCACATTTTATATAGACGAATTTAAGCGCCAATAGTTTCATTATAATGCTACTTTTTAACATTATTTATCCATTGGCTTTGCTCGATAAAAGCTCACTGCAATAACCACCATTATAATCAATGCCCAAGGATAATACATATAGGGGAACGGAGCGATAGGCGATATACCGGCAAGTGCTGTTGCGAGCAATGTTTGTGCACCATAAGGAATAAGACATTGTGTTATGCATGAACATGTATCCAACAGACTTGCTGTTTTGCGTGGCTCGATACCATATTTCTCCGAAATATTTTTTGACAGCGAGCCCACTGTTATTATTGCCACCGTATTATTTGCGGTACACACATTCACAATACTCACCAATGCCGCAATAGCTGCTTGAGCCCATCGAACACCTGAAATGCGAGCGGTGAGTCATTGCAATAAATAATTTACACCTCCCACAGCCTTGACAATTCCCAACATTCCTGCCGCCAATAATGTAATGATTATCAAATTACCCATTGAGTCGATACCTGCGCCCATAAATCCGGCCAATTCAAGCAATGCATATCCATTTGCAAGTGCTATTACTATTGCAGTCAGAATACCCAACACAAGCACCATTGTTACATTCATACCAAACAATGCAAGCACTATTACAACTACATAG
>JAFXGB010000122.1 GCA_017520235.1 Muribaculaceae bacterium
TAAATTTCCGATGGCAAATTACGTTCTTGCCACAACTCTTGCAAAAACTCCACTCCATACTCTTTCCACGATGAAGAAATTATGATTTTTGCTCCCGTTTGCTCTATTATTGCTTTTAGGTTTTGCAATGCATAAGGATCAAATCGCGTTCCAAATTTGTCATTTGAATCAAATCCATTCGTCTGCAAAAACTTAGTGTAATTCTCAGTGTTCAACACTCCATCAAAGTCTATAAACAGGTATTTATCCATAACATTTATTGTTTTCGTTCACAAATATAACGAAAACATCTGCAATCTCAAGGCATAAGTTTATTTTTAACTAAATAACTATATAAAACGCAACAACGGCTGAAGCATGGGCTTCTGCCGTTGGGTTATTTTTTTTGATATATCTCAAACCTTATTTTGAGACCTTTAGATTTGGTTCATACATCTTTCCAATCACTAAAACACATATGTTGCTATCAAGCGTGCTGAGGTTGATTTGCTCTGCACATCGGTGTAGTGGCGATAGTTGGTGTCGCGCCAGAAGTGTTGGAGAGAGCCGGTGAGGAACCAATGTTTAGCTAATTGATAATCGAGGCGTAGCTCGCTGATATGCATCGAAGCTTGCGATTCGGCTCCTTGTGCATCAAGTGTTTTTATTTGCTCCTCATCTAATGTGGTCAAATCTACATCGGGGTCAAATCCTTTCCATGTAAACATACGATAATATTCATGCGACAATGTAGCCGAAAATTTATTTTTCTTAAACAAGGCATTGAGATTTACTTTTGTGCCAAATCCACTCGCTACATTGTAATTACGGTCATTGAGTTGATAATAGTCGCTCAACACGCCTCCCATGAGAATTCCATTGACATGAGCCTCGGCCGAGAAGTCCCAATTACCCACATTGAGTTGTTGGAACTGCATACCACAACCTGCCGATGCCGGAGTGGCAAACTTATAAGGCACTCGTTCGGTCTCCTCCGAAATAGTGTCAGAGTCATAGAAATCATAATGTTGATACATACCTATGTTGAGCGTTGTATTTCCCTTTTCAACCAACCCTCGATTAAGCAATCGCCCTTTGATATTTAACTGTCCCAAAATAGGTTGTCCTTCCATCAAACTGATATCACCACGCAAAGTAAAGAAATCATAAGGCCTACCATTATCCACGCTAAAACGGTCGCCATATTCTATATCAATCTGTGAGGTAAGGCCGATACCTTTATCAAACACATCACCTTTATACTTGATGTTGCGCGCACCTGCCGAAACAGCTATCGACATATTAGGGATACCAAATTGGCGACCACTCGTTGAGCGCTTGCGCCATGCATCACCATTAATCACACGAGTGAGTCCACGCATTGGCGACACAACAAACGCTCCAATCTCACGTCCCCATCGCTCGCCTCCGGTAGCACGATCGTCAAGAATCAAATCGCTTGCACGATAGAACACTTCACCTATTGCCATACCGCCGATAGGAGTGGCGATAATATCGTTGGTCGAAGGATATTCACACTCCATAAACAATTCCCACATGGCACTACCGCCAAAGGCATACAACCCCGATTGCCAATAGTTAAAACCATTAGAACGTCCGGCA
>JAFXGB010000001.1 GCA_017520235.1 Muribaculaceae bacterium
ATCAAATTCACTATATATCTCTGTGACATCAACAAACGCTGCAACCGCACTACCTCCACTTAAAATTTTAGTTTTATAAGATTCATCGGCAACAGATTTTTTCGAAGCTTTCTCTTTTATCGTATTTATACGCTTTGCCACATCACTGACAGTCATTTCCCCCAAAAAATCAGCATTTATCACATGTCGAGAGCCAATATAAAGCCACATATAATTATCGTCCAAAACTACAAATTCATTCCGTCCGATTTCGCTTATTTTATATTCTTTTTCATCTTCAAAGGGCTTTTCTATTATCTTTAAATAATCCTTTGCTACACCTTTATCTTTTAATGACAGCAAAAAATATGCATCGTAAAAATCAGGCCCATATTCACCTTCCTCAAGATTTAGCGCATATATTATTTGCGAAAAATCCATACCACTATCTTTTAGCAGCTTCTCCAAGATTTCTTTCCCCTTAGGATTCATTTGTTCGACAAATGCTTCCAACTCCGAAGGAATTTTAATTTTTCCTCCTGACAATTCGCAACCTGCCGACTTAAATATTTGTGCGCCATCAACTGTTACAACCAAATCCGTTTCTGCCGGAATCATTTTTAGCAATCCCGAAGAAGCCGATCCTCCCAATACATAATAGCCCACTACTCCTAATGCAGCCAACACACATAGCGCAATTAAAGACCACACTAAAACCATCGATTTATTATTTGAGGCTTTCTTTTGTGGTTTATTTGGTTTATTATTTAAAGGCGCGCCACCTACACTGGCGTTTGGAGCAGAAGCACCCCATCCATGTTGTGAAGGAGATGGCGCTGTGGGAGGTGCCATTTGAACCTTTGTCTCCTCCTCGTCATCTTGCTTGATTGTTGACTGATATGGAACCGTATTTCCCGTATTATATTCAGATGTTTTTTGCGTAAATATCCAACCACAAACTGAACATTTTTCAACATGGTCTTGAACTTCATTCGAACATACCGGACATTTTTTCATAATTCAATATTTTAGATGTTATTAGATTTATATATTTTTCGGCATTGAGGATAAGTATCGGCACCAAGCAATCTATTGAACTTTAAGCTTCTCTCATTCTCAATTACAAAGATAAGCATTTTAATCAATTATCTACTTTTTTTTCATTAAATTTCTCAACCTTTTTTATTTATGATAAATCCACATATCGATTTGCGCATAAAATAATCATCGAAACTTTTCAAAATTCGCTCTTTTAAGCTATCTTTGCATCATAAAACAAAAAATTAATCAACTTTAAGAAAATGACTCACATTTCTGATCGTGTTCAATCGCTCTCTCCATCGCAAACATTGGCGATGTCGCAAAAGAGCAATGAGCTAAAAGCTCAAGGTATCGACGTGATAAACCTCTCGGTTGGCGAACCCGACTTTAACACTCCCGACCATATCAAAGAGGCTGCAAAACGTGCCATCGACGAAAATTTCACATTCTACACTCCCGTTCCGGGATATATGTCATTGCGCAAAGCTATTGCCGACAAACTCAAAAATGAAAATGGTCTTGATTACACTCCCGAGCAAATCGTGGTATCAGGTGGTGCAAAGCAATCTCTTTGCAACGTAATTTTAAGCGTAATCAATCCTGGAGATGAAGTAGTTATCCCCACTCCTGCTTGGGTGAGTTATGTGGAAATGGTGAAATTGGCAGAGGGGACAAATGTGCTTGTTCCTGCA
>JAFXGB010000123.1 GCA_017520235.1 Muribaculaceae bacterium
AAGCAGACGTTGACGCTCTGCCTCCTCTCTTTCTCGTTTTTTGCGTTCTTCAGCCAATCGTCGCTCTTCTGCTTTTCGTTTTTCTTCAGCAATGCGCTGTTCCTCAGCTATAAATCTTTCCAACTCATCATCAAGAGCCTGAGCCTCGCGTTCCTTCCGTTTTAATAATTTCTTTAATGCGCCTCCCTCTTTCTTTAAGTTGGCAACAAGGGACTCAGCCTCATCTTGCTTCTTCTCCAACTCCTGACGGGCAACATTCTGCTCGGCAAGAGTTTTACTTTTATCCTCCTGCTTTAGTATCAGTTCTGCTTTTTTAGCTTCAAGTTGTGAATGGATCCCCTTTATTTCATCAGATTTTCGAGAACGCCATTGAGAGAATTGTTGCAAATAGCGCATACGACGATAAGCCTGAGTAAACGATTCTGCCGAAAAAAGAAACGACAATGTACTTATTTCCCCTTTGTTTGAACGCATTTTACGCACAGCCGATGCATATTTTTCCCGCATCAACGACAATTTCTTGTCAACAACCTGAATTGAATCGTTCATTTTTTTTATCACTTGATCTAATGAATCAATCGACTTTTGTGTCTTAAATATTGATTCATTCAATTCCTTAACCTCAGCCTCAACAAAATTGAGTTGATTTAGTTGACGTTCTATTTTTTGTGCATTCTCATCTATCTTGCGAGATGTCTCCTTTATTTGTTGTGTGGTGGCTTGCTTGTCGCGTTTTATGCGCTTTGCATTGCGTTGAGGAGCAGCGACAATAGATACTGCCGTAAACAAAGCAATTAATATTAACGACCAAACCCTCAGCATAGACTACAACCCCCCTGATAATGTTTTCACCAAAGACTCGCCCGATATGCGTTTATAACCTTTAGGCATCTTCCACACACTTTGCTTTCCTGTGTTCCACTTTGCCTTTTCTGCATCCCATTTTATGGTTGCCTTCATAGCCATTTTTTCAGTCGACAGATTTATCTTTGACATGCAGGCTATCGTTCCGGCAGGGGACGATGCATGATTACTATATTGGCTCACCAATGGGGTGATATCTTGACGACTAACCGACAAAGCCTTCAGTTCATCATTTTGCGACATTCCAAAAGCATATTCCACATCATCGTAAAATTTCTTTGGCAATATGGTCCAATACTCGCCCATCTCTGACAGACGCACTTGATTTTTCATTGATTTATCAATGCGACCACGCTCCAACAGAAACACTTGACCAAGCAACAAATCCTGCACATCATTTATTGAGACAGGAAATTTACCACGCAATGAATTTATATCTTCGGCAATATAATATTTGTGGATCTTTTCTGTTGCATAGACCGAATCATTGGTTATATAGAGATTTGCGACCTCCATACCCAGCACCCGTAACGAAATCAACACACTCTTGCCTCTCACCATCGTGGCACGTCCGGAGATTGACACCTGTTTAGGGGCTTCTAATTCAAGCCTTACGGGCACGTTGACATCTTCCCAATCAGCATAACTCGACACCAACGCATCAAAATGTTCCGACAGCGAGCGCTCACTATCTGTATCAGGAGATGCTGTTGCCGATTGTTTTGCCGAACGGCATCCGGCAATCATCAACAACACCATACATAATATTGCAATATAAAGATATCTCATCATTTATAAAAATAGGTCTTGTGAAGCACTTTGCGTTGCAGCAATTCATCGTCAGGAGCCAATTCCAATGCCTCTTCCCAATGCACTAACGCCTTATCGGGATCTCCCATCATAAAATATATATCCCCTGCATGATGATGTAATTCTGCCGAAGGACTATCACTATATTTCAACGCTTCCTCAATATAATGTAGAGCCCGCTCATAATCTTTCTTCTTAAACAGCACCCATGCATAGGTGTCAAGCGAAGTATCATTCTGCGGCTCTTCTTGAATTGTTATCGCACTCATGCGCTCGGCACGATCTAAATCTCGACCTTCACAAGCAAGATAATAGGCACAATTGTTCAATGCCAACAGGTTGCCGGGATCTATCTCCAACGACTTATCATAATAGACAAACGCACTATCTTTCTGCTCTGCCATATAGTAGGTATCGCCTATTGAACACAACACTTGTGAATACATCTCCACATCAGCCTTGTCTGTCAATGCCAGTGCGGTGTTCAAGTGAGCCAATGACTTTTCATACTGTGTCAATTGGTTATAATTTGTCGCAATAAACAGATTTATCAGCACGCTTTTGGGGTGATAATTCAACGCTTCTTCCCCCACCTCTACAGCCTTTGCAAAGTCATTTCCTTGTGCATAAAGACTCATAGTTGCTCTCCACCTATCCTCATTTGATGGATCACTATCCAAGACATATCCGGCTTGTTCGGCTGCTCCCTTATAATCTTTTATTGCAACAAGATAGGAACAATACAAGTCATGAATATCCTTTTCATGCGGATGCTGCTCCAACAACACCGCAAACAAATCCTGTATGCGAGGTTGTTGTTCGGGATCTTCATATAATGCCCTGATATAATTGGTCAGCAGACTTAGTTTAGCCTGTAAGTCAAGACTCTCTTGTTTTAATGCTCGGAACACCTCTTTGTCATAAGCCACACTATCCCCCTGCTCCTTAAAGAAATTGGCACGAGTATAATAGGCAAGTCCGCTCGTCGAGTCCAAATCACAAGCCCTGTTATAATAATACAATGCGCTGTCTCGCTGAGCAAAAAGCGAATATATATCTCCGGCAAAAACATTATACTCGGCACTCGTTGGCGACGACTGCAACAAGTCATGTAATTCAGTTATTATCGCCGCAGTATCTCTAACAATGAAATGTGTGCGAATTTTCCCGGTAGAGATTGTCATATTTTTTCCCTCGGCCTTTTCTATGCGATTATATACTGCTAATGCACGTTTGAGGTTAGACGTATCGCCCGATTGCGCCAACGATTCGGCATACTTCAGCCCTATTTCGTTCTTGTCTTGAAATAGCGAATCAAGCACAGCCCACACATGAAGGGCTTTCTTGCGCATCCCCAACTTTTCATTGACATTACCAAACAGATAACTGCCATAATAATCCTCCGGAGAGTTGCGGAAATGCTTATCCATCATATTATATCCTTGATGAAACAGCACTGAGTCCTTATTGGACATTGCAAGTTTATAGTAGCCCACATAAAACCCTACATCGCTATTTGTCGAGTCGAGTTCATAAGCTCTATTCATCAACTCATAATATGCATCCTCGTTATCCAACGCGTTCTGACGCAAAGCCTCCATGTAGATATAATCGACCTTGCGCTGACGCGCCTCCTCGCACCATCGATTCTTATCGGCACTCATCTGCAATGCCGCAAAAATGATGACAACTACAAGCAATATATGTTTGCCCCGAAATCTCACCACACTCCCATTATTATTTGCGACCTGTGTGTCCGAAGCCACCATCACCGCGTTCCGACTCATCAAGCACCTCTACCTCTTCCCATGTAGTGTGAGAATAAGTAGTGATTATCATTTGGCAAATGCGCTCTCCATTATTTACCGTAAAAGGCTCATTTGACAAGTTGATTAGGATAACACCTATCTCTCCGCGATAGTCGGCATCAATAGTTCCGGGAGTATTAACAAGTGAAATACCATGTTTTAAAGCCAATCCGCTTCGCGGGCGTATCTGACATTCATATCCTGCAGGTAGCTGTATGCGCAATCCGGTGGGGATTAAAGCACGTTGT
>JAFXGB010000124.1 GCA_017520235.1 Muribaculaceae bacterium
CCATTTGCGCCACTATTTACCTTGATTGTCTCAATAAGGTTTTCGTCATCAAGTGTGATGTCGATAGCGACTTTTTGAGGTTTGCCGGTAGCAGATTTTGTATATATTTCGCCATTGTAGGCAAACGCAAGAACACCACTATTGCTTTGAGAAAGGAAGCGTACGGGGTGAGTGTTGAAATTAGTTACCGCAGTAACTTTGCTTGGAGTATTTAGAGGGAATGAATAAACGTTGAATGTCTTGCCATCGCGTTCGCTGAGGAAATATACAGTGTTACCATCGGATGATAATACAGGGTTGCGGTCTTCTCCAGCACGATTAGTGAGATTGATGTGCTTACCGGTTGTTAAATCACAACTCCATATATCACGTGTGATAGATGATGTGTGATGTTTACGCCATTCATCTTCCATTCCCTTTTGGTCTTGGTAGAGGAAAAACGTTCTATCGGCATTAAAATTAATCATTTGAGCCGGTGAAGCTATAACTTGTTTAGATTGTCCTCCTGTTACGGGGATTTTATATAATTCAGTCAAGCGACCAGATGGGAACATGGCACTTGTTGCCGGATCTTGAATGTGAGCAGAAAAATAGATGTGTTTTCCGTCGGGCGAAAAAGCTTCGGGCGTTTCAGAATTAGAGTGGAATGTGAGTCGAGTGGCTTGTCCTCCATCGGCATTCATGATATAAATGTCAGAGCCACCATTGCGGTCAGATGTAAAAGCTATTTTCTTTCCGTCGGGCGACCAAATGGGAACAGCTTCATAGGATGGTTGTGTTGTGAGTCGAATCGCTTCACCACCTGAAGTTGCTACTTTGTAGATATCACCTTTATAGGTAAACGCTATTTGTTGACCATCGGGAGATATTTTTACATCTCTAAGCCATAAAGGAGTGATTGCCGATGCACTGATTGTAACAGATGCGAGAGCTAATGCTGTTAATAATTTTTTCATGTTATATAAATTTTTAATTGTTATTCAACGATGTTTCCACAAAGATACTCAAAATAATAGAGCTACAAAAAACAAAAAACTGCTCCTGAAGAAGCAGTTTCTATATGTTTGCGAAATTAGTTGGAAAATGATATATCTTGGAATGGACAATCACGGAGAATTGGGTGATTGCTTCCCATTTTCCAAATGCCATTAAAATCAAATCCCTCTGTCTGTTCTTCATTCTGGAATGTTCCCTCCTTTTTAGCGTCTTCATCAGAAATCTTTTTATCTCCCAACCAATCTCCGGAATCACTACCTTTAGTATAGAAAGTATAATCGTCATAGATTATTGCAGAACTTTTGCGAGTCCCACAAATACCTTTGTTTGTTTCGCCCGAATTAAAGCATTTCTGAACATAGCTATAATGATCTACGTAGCCAACAATGCCTCCGCGGTCTCCACTTCCGGTGATTGAACCGGTATTGTAGCAATCATGAACCCAAGAATCTTCGTCAGTCCAATCAGAACAGCCTTCCTCTTGGAACCCTAAAATTCCTCCCACATGTGAGCTGCCATTGTTGCTTGAAACAGTGCCGGTATTGGCACAATAACCAACTTGAAGGTTTGTCGATTGGTGAGCGGCACTTGGATCCTTGCCCATTGAACCGACAATACCACCTATTCGGCATTCATTTGCTGAGTAAACCTCTCCATGGTTTGCACAATTAAGGACACGACCTCGGCGAGTGTTGCATCGTCCGAGAATACCGCCGACTCCGGTATCTCCACCTGTAATTTTTCCATAATTACCACTATGAGAAATGGACACATATAAATTTATATCATTATCTCCTTGCATATATCCAACAATTCCACCGGTATCAGCACCTGACCCTGTAACAGCTCCTGTGTTCACACAATAATTAACAAAAATACCCCCGTCGTTAATGTTTTCGTAACAAAGCTTTCCAAGTACACCTCCGACATTCTCCTTGGCTGAAATTATCCCGTAATTGATGCAATCAAGTATCTGCCCATTTTTTGTTTTTATTCCGACTATACCGCCTATGTTTTTATTTCCTATTAATTCTCCTTTATAAGTACAGTCTTCAATGATCTTTGATGATTGAAGGGTAGATTCAATGTGCCCGACAATTCCACCAATTGAATCAAGATTAGTTAATTCTATAATGGAGTTTACGCATATTCCTTTGATCGAAGAGTTGTATGCTTTGCCAATAGCTCCTCCAAAGCAACTACCCGATGAAGGATTGGCCGCGATTATTTTACCAGAGAAATTAGGGGTAAATCGAGAAAATTTTGGAATTGTCAACCCGCTCCCTTCATTGTAGTCAAAAGTGTTTTGCCCCTTTATGATTGCATTTTTTACAAATCCTATCAATCCACCTGTATTTACCCCTCCTTTTATTTCTACTGTATTTTTTAATTCAAAACCATTCAAATTAACAGTACGTTCATCTTCTGATTTAGAATTATTGAAATTTACGCAACCTGCAAAACCACCGACATTAGTAGTGCCTGAAATATTTACGCCACAATAAATTTTTGAGGTATTCTCAATTATGATTGTTTTTCCTGATGGCTCAAATTTACCTAATACCCCACCAGTATAGTTACCACCTAAAACTTCAGCTATTCCGTCTGATGTTTTTATGCTTGATTCTTCTTCAAATGTAATGGGGCATGCTGTTAGACCTAAACCGATAAAGCCACCGGTATTGGTTTCTCCTTTAATAATGGATGCTATTTTACAATTATTTATAGTTATTGTTTTTTCGGAGATGACAGATAATTTGCCTATTAGTCCACCCACATTTTCACTACCGGTTACAGGACATTTAATGTGCACATCTTTTAAATATGAATCAG
The DNA here is from genome assembly GCA_017520235.1 of Muribaculaceae bacterium. Classification (GTDB taxonomy): domain Bacteria; phylum Bacteroidota; class Bacteroidia; order Bacteroidales; family Muribaculaceae; genus RGIG4079. The sequence goes on from JAFXGB010000124.1 coordinate 2,830, forward strand.
CAGTCATATTAGATATGTTTAAATCCCCAAATACCCCACCAATACTTTCTTCTCCTGAAATGATTTTAATTTCATTGTCAGCAGATGTTACTGTATGTTGCAATGATATTTTTTCAACTTTGAAATTCGGTGCACTAAAATTCCCAAAAATTCCTCCTACAGAAGTAGTGCCTGATATCGCAAAATGAGAGTCGATATTGGATAGGTTTGCTATTTCATAGGATGCTTGAATGCTGCTGCCAATAACGCCACCAACAGAGGTTTTCCCGGATACATCACCACCTATTTTAGAATCTTTTATAATCGTGTTGCTGTGAGATGCTCCGATTATTCCGCCAATATGTGTTCCATCGGCAGTTATATCAACATCAAGATTACAATTTGTTATTGTCAAAGTGCCATTGGTTGGTTGATTTATTCCAATTAGACCTCCACAAACTTCGTGGCAGTCATCAATATCACCTATAACAGAGATACTGTCAAGTGTAACATTCCCATTAGAGTAGCCTGCAAGTGCTCCTGAATAGGAATGAACTCCTTTGAATGAGACATCTAATTTAAGATTTGAAATCTTTGCACCATCATGTAATCCGTCAAATAGCCCAATATTAGTATCTATTGAACTTGATTTCGTCCCAGTATAGTTGATGTTAGAAATGGTGTGTCCGTTTCCTTTGTAGATGCCGGCAAATGGGAAACTTGCATATTCTCGACCATCGGCATCGTCTCCGGCTTTTGGTGCATCAAAATCGGCTGTCTGAGAAAAATAGCTACCTTTCCCATGAAGCTCTGTGTCTATATATTTAAGATTATATAGCAGGTAATCAAAATCTTTAGTAGATGATATTATATATGGGTCTTTATTAGTCCCACTGCCGGATAGATATTTGTATTCAGGAATTTTAGCATCAATAATATCAATCATCTCTTTCCTGATTTTAACAATGAAACGTATGCGCATTAATATAATGTCTAAATTGGTAATAACAACCACCGAAAGATTATATATGCCATCATCAATTTTTTCATTGTTGGGAATATCCATTTTTACTTCAAGACGATTGTCTTTTAGTATTGTTTTAGCTGAAAATTCGTATTGTTTTAATGTTTCAGTATTTTCGAGATATACAGTGGCAGAATTAGTCCCGTTACTGATTGTTGTGCTATCATGTGGGAGATAGAATGTAGATACTCTTTTCCCATCAAAATGTTCTAAGGTAGAGCCTATTTCGTTTGAAAAAATGTCATTCTCATCGTGGCATGAAAATAATGCAAAGCACGATAATGATGTTAATAGGATTACAATGTATTGCATGATTGTTTTCATCGTTGTGAGATTTTGATTAAACCTGTATTTTATTTCTCTCTCATTTCAGAATAGAATGGAATAGGGTATGATTTGTTGGACGAAGAGGAGGGTATAGTCCATAGATTTTTATCGGTGCCTATGTCCCACCCGTCATAATTTGATGCATCTCCAATTTCTGAAGGAGATAACGCATTAAGCGCTGTTGAACTTTCGCTATTATAAAAGTAAACATCAGAGACGTCTATTAGTTGTTCCATTTTAGCAATTGTTCTTTCCCAATTTTGCCCTAAGGAAAGGCATCGAGTAATTTCAGATTTGTCGCCAGCTGTTCCAATAAAATATCCACCTTTGCCATCACCATTAGCTGTGTTGAGACAATCGCGCATAATACCATAGTCATTGAGAACACCGATCAAAGCTCCTGTTTCATCGCTTGATGAGGATGTGATTTTTGCGGCATTAACGCATTGTGAAACAATAACTGCATTTTGCTCAAATTCAGTAGAGCCTTTAACAATTGAATTAACCCCACTAATAACAGAAGTGATTGCACCCAACCCAACAAATACTGCTGCGGCAGTAGCACCTCCGGTGAAAAAACCGGCTATTACAGCCCCGGTAGTGAAAATAAAACTTGCACCAAGAGTAATACCTGCTATTATTGAATGAGCCAACTCTTTATCCTCTGTCTTTTTCTCAACGGCATCACATAGATTATTTCGCTTTGTGTTTATACTGTTATTATAGGTGTCGGCTCCATTATCTTGGATGTAATAGTCAAGAGTGTTGTTTATTTCAGCAATATAATTGGTGGTAATTATAGATTTGTCAAATCCATTTACATCAATATTTGAATAAGTGTTTTCACGTATATCAGATATTACATTGTTAACGTCTGAACTAATGTTTGATGTAGCTCCATTTACAGCTACATCAATTTGTTCAAGAGCTTCATGATGAATAATTGAATGAACGGTGTGATATTCAAAGTAAGTGTTTGTCCCAACAAGGCTATATTCAATTAATGGCTCGGTTATTTTTAGAATAATGTGTAATGCACCTTCTGTCGCATGCTCTGCATAAGCCATAATCGGGCCTAATGCAGCCATGGCGATTTCTATAGTGCCAATAACCACCTCTGCCGTATTCATGGGACCCCAGTCCGAAGGATTGCCTATTTCTCCGGCTATACCTCCTGTGGCACCACTCGCTGTACTATTTATTTTGCCGAAATTTCCACATTGATGGATTACTGCTGTGCTGCCTGAAATTCCTATAATACCGGCAGTATGAGTTCCGGTGCTATTAACAGCCCCATAATTTTGACAAAGCGCAATAGATGTCATATCGGCTTTGCCTATGATACCTCCGCAGAAAGAGTTGCCATCATAATTAGTAACTGAAATTTCGCCTGAATTTACAGAATTATGCGTAACGGCAATTACACCTGCACCAAGTATTCCTCCCACTTGGGCTTTACCCTCAATTTTTCCGCTATTATAAACTGCATAGCTACCAAAGTTGGAATCCCCACATATTCCTCCAACTGTGATTTCTCCAGAGACATTTCCTGTATTACCACAATATTTGACCATGGTGTAATTGTGAGCATACGGCTCTGGCGCTTCAGGATTTCGACTGCCTTTTATGCGAGTACTTCCGATAATACCTCCTACACCTTCGTCTCCTTTTATCGTTCCGGAGTTTGTGCAACTTGTTATATAGCTTGCTCCACTACCACCAACAATGCCTCCTGTGCCAATACCGGTATCTGATGAAGATGCACCACCTATAACAGTTGAAGTATTGGTGCATCCTGATATGTAAAGAGAATCGGCAACGGCAATGATCCCTCCGGCGCCTGAAATTTGAGCAGTGATATTATTGTCATAGCTTGTGCAATTTCCTATGTTTGCTACTGCATAACTTACACTACCCCCGACAAGCCCTCCTGCATTATAAGTGGCAATTATTGTATTATTGCTTGATGATGACGATGTCAGGTTGAGCATTGTACCCTCTTCTATTGCGCCAACGAGTCCGCCAATATTAACTCCTCCTTCTTCGGAATTGTATGTCGTGCCACTGATTGTACAATTGTCAACGTGGCATGAATCAACAATGGTACATGCTTTAATATTTCCTGGTCTTGTTATTACGCCAACGAGAGCTCCTGTGGCATAGTCTCCACGTATGGTGGAGTTGCGAATTATTACATTCTTGATATATGCCATGCTTGTGTAGCCAAACAATCCAACACCAAAAGTGTTAGGTCGATTAATGTTTAGCCCGGTTATCGTGTAGTTGTTGCCAAAATATTTTGATTTAAAAGGGGTGTTATTGCTTGCTCCAATGGGATTCCATCCATAGTCTTTATTAGTTTTAAAACATGCATATTCTAAGTCAATGTCGCATGTCTGAATAAAAGAATAGGTAGAATCAACTCCGTTGTCATCAGAGTTAATGGTTTTAGCAAGTTTTTTAAGGTCATCATCACAATTTATTGCGTAGGTATTGTTTTGCTCATGTAATGCAAATAATTGTAATGAAGGATTGTATGTGTCTAATATAGACGGTAATCCATCTATAATGCTTATTTCGCAACCTAATCCAAACCGAGCTTTAGTGAAACGAGGGTCATCAGGATCTGGAATATCATATTCCAAGAAAAGTA
>JAFXGB010000125.1 GCA_017520235.1 Muribaculaceae bacterium
TGAGTAATACGATAGTCATCATCAACACGTTCCAAAGTCAAATCAATATACTTGATAGCATTTTCCAATGCTGCAACTTTCTTCAATGAATCTTCTTCAGTTGCGCCATGAGACATGTAACGACCAGCAAGTACATACAAGTCATTTGTTTTGTAGTTACCACTATCAATCAATTTTTGGTAAGCTTCTGCTGCTTTGTCATATTTCTTCATTGCATTATAAGCACTACTTAATTGTTTGATAAGGTCAGTTTTTTCAGGATTAACTTCTACCGCTTTTTCATATTGAACTATCGCAAGAGAGTCTTTATTAAGTTCACGCAAAACATCTCCAAAAGAAGAATAGTCATTCGATGTATATTTGTTCTTTGCGTCATTCAAATTAAAGAAAACGATAGCTTGTTTTTCAGCACCTTCAAAATCTTTCAATGCAGCCTTGTTCAAGAAAACAATACGTTGCAATTGGAAGTTTTTAGGATCATTTTTTAGAAGTTCAGATGCCAAAGCCAAACTTTCATCATAAAGTTGTCCGTAATACAATAGAACTGTATAACGAACTTTATCTTCTGTAAAGTGGTTAGGATTCTTGATATATTTACCATAAGCAACAGCTGCTTTTGCCCATTGGTCGTTTTGGTAATATTTTTCAGCCAATTCTCGTTGTGCAAGAGCCGAATTTGGTTGAAGTTCCAACAATTCTTCCAATTTCTTAATTGCAAATTCAGGACTTACAGAGAAATACACATTTGCATATTTTACATATGCAGGCGTATTTTCTGGATCAAAAAGAATTGCATTTTCATAAAGAGCTGCTGCTTCGCCGGCTGCTTTTTCATCAGCTTTAACATCTCCTTGGAAGATTAAGTTATATGGATCTTTCTTGTTTGCTTTCTTTGCACGTTCAATTGATTTTGTAATATCTTCTGCATATTTTACGGGATCTGCATTATAGTATGCACGAGCAATTTCAGTTAATAATTCAGCATCTTTTTTGCCATAATCGCGAGCTTTCTTAAAGAAATCATCTGCTACTTTTTCATTTCCTGCCTTCAATGCCAACTCACCTTTACCCACATAGTTAAATGCGTTTGCTGGGTTTGCTGCAATACCTGCATTAAAATAAGATTCAGCAGCAGCTTTATCTCCTTGGTTTAACGCAATTGCACCAAGATAATAATTAGCTTCTGCTTTATCTGTTGATGCATCATTAAGAGTACGAGTTAGGATAGTTTTAGCATTTTCCAATTGATCGGCTTTGTAATACTCGATACCATCCTTATAACCTTGCGCTGACATTGCTAACGCACTTCCTAAAAATAAGGAAAACAAAAATTTAAACTTCATTTTTGAATCGTTTTATGTTTATTAAATTACTATTATTTGCTTATTAATTTAAGTTTACCATGCGAGGCTGCACAGTTGCAGGTAAAATTCCTGTCATTTGAATTATTTTTTGCCCTTTGAATCCTGTTACAAATGAATAAAAACCATGAGCAATGCTTCCATTTGCCGCTGTGGTAATCATATATATTGAACGGAACAATGGGTAACTACCATCATATATATATGCTTGATAGGGCTTATATGCTTCTATTTCATCATCACGGTGAACTTTCAATACTTTGATTCTATTATCAAATGAAGAGATCGTTGTATCCTGTTTTTCGAGTGATTTTGCGCGATGTTCACTTGTAATTTCAGCCGAACGCATATCAGAGCTAATCCAGCTTACTCCAATAATACCTATTGCACCCTTGATTTTTTGTACAGCCTCAAAAACTTCATCATTTGAGTTTTGAGCATATACATTAGGGCCAAAATCACCACCATTCAACAACGAATCACGCATGTATTTTACTGTACTTGACCCTTGATGATCAAATACCACTTGTATTTTTCCAGTCTTATTGGGCTCTATTTGATTCCATTCAGTAACCTTTCCTGACAATATCTCAGAAATTTCCTTTAATGACAATATCTCTACCGGATTTTCAGGATTTACAATTAATGCAATTGCATCAACTGCAATCTTACATGAACGAGCATTTCTATCTTTACTTTTTAGGTAATCCTTCTCTTGTTTTGTCAACTCTCGAGGAATTACAATAGTTTTTGTTTTCAATTCAATCAATGAATCTACTGCAGCACGTTCATTTGTATAATAAGGGATAACACTTGCATTGGGATATATATATTCAAATACACCTATTTCTTGGTTCATGATATTTTCAAAACTATCATCACACACAAGAGATGTCAATCCCGAAGTACTTGTATTTTTAGTTTTACCTACACATGAAGATAAAACTACAATAATCGATATTACAAAAAGGAATTTTATATATCTTTTCATAGTTAACCTCCTCATTTAAAATCGAGAATCAATACCTTTAAATTGCCTATATGCTCGCCAGATTCCGTAAACAATAAACATTATGCCTCCAGCCCAACGTAACCACTCATGCATCCATGAGAAATATCCGGCAAGCACCAGACCTCCCATACCTACATAAATACAAATCATTATAATACCAAAAATTGTACGAGCCAACTTTGGTGCCTTCTTCTTTTCGTTTAATTCTTCTACCATATTGAGTATCAATAAATAAACGCATCAATATGTGCTCGCCGCAATAAATTTATACATTTTAAAACCGACAGCGCACAACTTGCGATTGTAAAGTTAAACAAAAAACTTTTATAAAAGTGCGGTTTACATTAGATATTATAATCTATTAACACCTATTTAATCTACCACTCAAGTTTATTAGCTAATTTTGTGATAGAAAAAAACCAATTTAAAATGTACGCACCACTTGCTGAACGACTCAGGCCTAAAACAATTGAAGATTATATAGGACAATCTCACTTGGTGGGAGATGATTGTATTTTACGTCGCATGATAGACTCAGGAAATGTTTCCTCATTTATATTGTGGGGACCTCCAGGAGTAGGCAAAACGACTCTTGCTCGCATCATCGCTAATACAACAAAATCGCCATTCTACACACTTAGTGCAGTTCATGCAGGAGTAAAAGAAGTTAGAGAAGTGCTTGAGCATTGTAAGGCTGATGCTCGCAGCATGTTCTCATCAGGTCGTCCCATTTTATTTATCGACGAAATCCATCGTTTCAACAAATCTCAACAAGATAGCCTTCTTGGAGCTGTTGAGAGCGGGATTGTTACACTCATTGGAGCTACTACCGAAAACCCCTCTTTTGAAGTTATACGCCCGTTACTATCTCGCGCACAAGTATATGTTTTGAAACCACTTGAAACCAACGAGTTACAAATATTACTTGATAGAGCAATTTCTACCGATGAAATTCTCAAAAAACGAAACATCAAGATTGTAAGCACATCAGCACTATTTCGTTTTTCCGGTGGAGATGCGAGAAAGCTATTAAACATCCTTGATTTGCTTGAGCAATCAACAGGGATTAACGAGGAAATGATTATTGATGACGAGCTTGTAACAAAACGTTTGCAAGAGAATCCATCGGCATTTGATAAAAATGGGGAAATGCACTATGATATTATCTCTGCATTTATCAAAAGCGTCAGAGGGAGCGATCCCGATGCAGCAATATATTGGCTTGCTCGATTGGTTGCCGGAGGAGAAGATCCTGAATTTATCGCTCGTCGTCTTGCAATTCTTGCTGCTGAAGATATAGGACTCGCTAATCCTAATGCCCTACTCCTCGCAAATGCTACATTTGACATTCTAAAGAAAATCGGATGGCCTGAAGGGCGAATTCCTCTTGCCGAATGTACCATATATCTTGCGACATCACCAAAAAGTAATTCGGCATACAACGCAATTAACTCGGCTCTTGAGCTCGTTAATTCAACAGGTAATCAGCCTGTTCCTCTACATTTGCGCAACGCACCGACAAAACTAATGGAAGATTTGGGATATGCTAAAGATTATAAATATGCCCACAGCTATCCCGGCAATTTTGTCAAACAACAATTCATGCCCGACTCATTACAAGGAGCTAAATTCTGGACTCCTTGCGACAATGCATCAGAAGCCAAAATGTATGAATTACACTCTAAGCGATGGAACCAAGATTAGAACGCCATGAGTACAACGCCATCTAAAATGATAATACGCCCAGTTGATCTATCTGATTCAAACGCAATAGCAGAAATTTATAACCATTATATACTCAATAGCGTTGCCTCTTTTGAGACAGAAGCGCTCTCTTATGAAGCGATGGAGAAACGCATCATTGAAGTTTCATCAAATTTTCCTTATTATGTGTGCGAAATTGATGGCAACATAGCAGGATATTGTTACGCTCATCCTTGGAAAGAACGTGCCGCATATAAATACACATTAGAAACAACAGTATATATTAACCCATTACATTTACACAAAGGCATAGGATATAATCTAATGACAACACTCATTGAATCCTGCACAAAAAATGGGTTTCATGCTCTAATTGCCTGTATTACCGGCAATAATAAAGCAAGCATAGCTCTACATAAAAAATTGGGGTTTAAAAAAGTATCCCACTTTGAACAAGTGGGATACAAACATAATCAAATTCTTGATGTAGTTGACTATCAGCTATTGCTGAATGCGTTTTAACACCAACACGACTATTCCGTTTTTATCATACATTAATACGGTATCGCCTTCCCCCTTTTTAGCCGACTCAACTTTTTCAAGAGCGACAAGGAATGAAGTTTCAACACTTTGATTGGGACAAGCCTTTAGCGTTGATATCAGTTGGTGAAATTGTATTGAATTTTCTTTATCAGGATCTATCAATAATTGACCATTTACAATATTACAACCGGTATTTCCATGCAATTTCAATTCGGGAATATCAATTACCATTTGTACCCCTTCGCCATCACATGATTCATTATCTATTGTCATCACTTGCCATGCTCCATTAAGATAATCCATATTGTGTTTTCTTAAAACCATTGTTTGCACTTTATTATCATCAAACAGACTTAGATAATATTCATTTCCAATGCGATCTACCATATAGGATTTTACTTGTCCTATTGTATAATTTATTTCATATTCAAAAGGTGCTTCATAACAAGCCTTTTGTGTTGCAATTACATTTTCAAATGTCAAGTTGTTTCCATTTACGATAAAATCACCATTCAATATATTACATCCATTTGAGCCATAAAAACGTTTTTCTGCGACTGAGAAATTTATGTATGGGCGATTCTCTTCTCCGGTTACTTTTGCTCCATTAACCTCTGCTACAGTCCATTCGCCGTTTAGCGTTTTATCTGATATTTCCACAGCATAATGTTGTTTTTCTTCTTGACCGGCTGCAACTTGAGGCATCAACGGCTTTGACGATGATTTCTTGGTTCTCTTTGTATTTTTCTTACTTGCTGACGTTTTATTGGTTGACTTTGGTTGTGTTGTCTGAGTAGTTTGACTTCCAGCCGACACAACAGTAGTTTCATTCTTAAACACACTGCAACTTGTCAACAACATTGCCGACAATCCAAATATTGATATCAATAACTTATTCATAATAATCCAAATTTGAGGACAAAGATACAACCAAAATATCATAAATCATACGAGCCTGACAAATTCTCTCTCATTGTCTCATAGATTTTGTGTAATTTTGCAAATAATTATAGTATTTCACAAAATGAGAAATATTTACTTACAATTATTTTTGACATTTTTAAAAATTGGAGCTTTCACATTTGGCGGAGGATGGGTTATGATATCCATCATCGAGCGAGAAGTCGTTGACAAGCACAAATGGATTTCTCGAGAGGATTTCCTTGACCTATTGGCTGTTGCTCAATCATTACCTGGTATTCTTGCTGTAAACTTTGCTGTTGCTATTGGCGACAAATTGCGTGGCTCACGCGGTCGATTATGTGCAGCTCTCGGCACCATAATCCCCTCTTTCACAATAATTCTTATTATTGCAATCTTTCTAACTCCGGAAACGATAAAAAACAATGAAACAATAAGCAAAATATTTATGGGAATGCGTCCTGCCGTTGTTGCCCTGCTTATTGCTCCGGTTATAACAACTGCTCGCGCTGCTAAAATCAATTGGAAAACAATATTCATACCCATTTCAGTAGCACTACTCATTTGGTCAAAAATCCCATATATTTCAAACCCTATCATATATATTATTTTAGGAGGGTTAGGTGGCTATTTATGGTACACACAACACAACTACGACAAGAGAAAGGAGAAGCACAATGATATATCTTAAACTCATTTGGTCCTATCTCAAAATCGGCATATTTGGTTTTGGTGGTGGATATGCAATGCTCTCGTTGATTGAGCGCGAGATTGTCGGACAAGGATGGATTACCCGTCAAATGTTTACTGACATTGTTGCAATTTCTCAAATGACACCCGGTCCGATAGGCGTAAACTCAGCAACGTATATAGGCTATGTAA
>JAFXGB010000126.1 GCA_017520235.1 Muribaculaceae bacterium
AACCGTACAGTATTGATGGTTGAATAATCTATTCACAATTAAACATAAGAAGGGGTTGAACATGTTTCAACCCCTTTTTTATGTCTCAAAATATCCATAACTTTGCAATGTACATTTTATAAAAGAGTATGTTTTACGAAGGAGCACTTATAGGATTGGCAACATTCCTTATAATAGGACTATTTCATCCGATTGTAATAAAGTCTGAATACTATTATGGCACGAAGTGTTGGTGGATATTTCTTATAATGGGAATAGCAGGCATTACAGTAAGCCTAACCATCCAGAACACCCTGCTTTCTGCTTTGATAGCAGTGTTTGCATTCTCGTCATTATGGTCTATTTTAGAGATTTTTGAACAACGTGAAAGAGTAAACAAAGGGTGGTTCCCAGTAAACCCAAAACGCAAAAACGAATACAAAATCACATCATACAGCTACAGGTATCCTCACCCGGCAATTACAGCAGATTGCCTACTATTCGCATATCAAAATGAGACAATCGAGGTATTACTAATTGAACGAGGCGGAGAACCATACAAAGGCTATTGGGCAATTCCGGGAGGATTCATGGAGATGAGTGAAACAACCGAGAGTTGCGCACGTCGCGAAATGCAGGAAGAGACCGGTATTAAGGTTAACTACCTAAAAGAGGTAAAGAGCTATTCGACAGTTAATCGTGACCCACGCGAAAGAGTTGTAACAATAACCTATTGTACACTTGATCACAAAGAGAGTGTCACTCCAAAGGCGGGCGATGATGCAAACAGAGCTGAGTGGTTCAACCTAAAATCGCTACCAAAACTTGCATTTGACCACAAAGAGATGATAGCAGACTCAACTATGGTTATCAAAGAGGAGATTACTAAAGCAATCAAAGATAAAGAACACCCTTTAAATTCATCATTCAATAGTGAGGAGTTAGAAAATTGCCTTAAAATTCTAAATTAAACGAGATGCAGAGTATTGTTATTGTTGGAGCAACATCGGGATTAGGATATGAAGTGGCAAAACGCTTCATAGAGATTGGCTATAGAGTTGGAGTTGCCGGTAGACGCACAGAACTATTGGAGTCATTAAAAGCAATTGCTCCCGAAAGAGTTGTAATTGGCAAAATCGATGTTACAGAGCAAAATGCGGCAACACATCTTACAGAACTAATTGAACGAACAGGCAACGTTGAAACTATCTTCCTCAGCTCAGGAATTGGCTTTCAAAACAGGGAGTTAGCCCCCGAGATTGAGTTAAAGATTACCTCCACAAATGGCATGGGCTTTGTTCGAATGATTACTACTGCATTCAACTATCTTAAAAACAGGGGTGGTGGTCATATTGCAGCGATAACCTCGGTTGCAGGAAGCCGAGGCATAGGAGTTGCTGCAGCTTACTCAGCAACAAAGGCATTCCAGACACAATATATCAATGCTCTGGAACAACTATCATGCTCACATAAACTAAATATCACATTCACCGACATTCGCCCGGGATTCGTTGCCACTGCCCTACTAAATGACAATAACAACTACCCCATGCTAATGAAACCGGATTATGCCGGCAAAGTGATATTCAATGCAATAACCAAACATAAGCGAGTAGCAATTTTTGATTGGCGATACAAGATTGTAGTTGCCTTAATGAAATACTCGCCTCGCTTTATATGGAAACGGATTAAGCTTTAGCACCACGAAGCGAAAGAGATATTCTCTTTCGTACAAAGTCAACTCCAATAACCTTTACCATAACCCTCTCGCCAAGGTGCAACACCTCTGACGGCGAG
>JAFXGB010000127.1 GCA_017520235.1 Muribaculaceae bacterium
CGAATGTGTAACCCCACTTTTTGAAAAATGTAACCCCACTTTGTAACCCCACCTGTAACCCCACCCCTAAAAATCGGGCATTTTACTCACTCCTACCCTCCCCCACTACGACCACCATCCAAAGCTCGTAATAATGGCATAAGAACATAGCCCACACAAGCCCCAGAAACGCCCCAAAATCGCGCTTAAACCGCCCCACATAAGGGTTTTATCATCATGACACAAAAAAGGCCGCAGGTGTAAACCTACAGCCCGAAGAATTAAACCAAACGCAAACCTGCGCCTCCGTTTATGCCGTCAAAATTAAACCGAAATTAAACCAATGTAAACGCTTCGTTTTGTGCCACCCAACAGAACAAACCAACCTAACCAACTGAAACACAAAGCAATTAACCCTCAAAAGGCTCTACCCTACATTATACACTTCGTTCTGTGCCCCATATATAGCTGAAAATTCATCACGTAGGAGTATCGCTCTATCGGGATCGCATTTTACTGATACATCTTCAGGATGAGACAGACTCACGACAGCAAACCACCGCCCACCTATCTTGTAAACGATAATCTCATCATCAAACGGCTGACATTCCTCTACAAGCGGCAACGTCAATATATATTCTCTACACTCCTCAATATTCATAAAAACAAAGATAATAATTTATCCACAGAGCATATTGAATAACCACGTTTAAATCTTATCTTTGCATTGAGATTTAACAGCAAAGCAAGTTTAACGCGGGGAATAGCTTAATGGCCCCTTTAATCAGAAATGACAGATATTCCAAAATGCCCTAAGTGTGGTAGCGAATTTACTTATTTTGACGGCTCTCTATACGTTTGCCCTGACTGCGCTCACGAATTTTCAGCAGAAGAAGGCGAGGCTACTGAAGAGAATACAGTAGCTAAAGACAGCAACGGCGCAGTACTTTTTGATGGTGATGCTGTAACTGTAATCAAAGACCTTAAAGTTAAAGGCTTATCAATGGTAATTAAAAGAGGAACATAAGTAAAAAGTATTCGCTTGACTGAAAATCTCGAAGAGGTGGATTGCAAAATTGAAGGTAGTAGCATCGTTCTAAAAACCTGCTTCCTCAAGAAATAATCATAAGTTTTATGGGTTAGCGCACGCTCGACATTCTTGCCGGGCGTATTTTTTATCCTTGTATTATTGCAAGGAGATCTTGGAGGGCTGTTGCAGGATTTAGGCGATGAATAGAGTCATCTTTCTTCATCCATGTGAGCTGTTTTTTTGCATAGACGCGAGTGTTCTTTGCGATGCGGGCGACAGCGGTTTCATAGTCCATTGTGCCGTCAAAATAGGCAAATAATTCTTTGTAGCCTACGGTGTTTAATGAATTGAGGTGTCGCAAGTGATACACTCGGCGAGCCTCATTGACAAGCCCGGCTTCAATCATAAGCCCAACCCTTCGGTTGATGCGGTCAAACAATGTCTCGCGATCATAATCCAATGCTACCCTGATAATGCGAAACGGGCGTTGCTTCACCTGTCCTGTGCGCAATGATGAATAAGGGACACCCGCCTGCAACGTTATCTCTATGGCATGGACAAGACGTTTGTGGTTATTAAGATCCACCTGTTCATAATAAACAGGGTCAATACGCTTGAGAGTCTCTTGGAGCAAAGGCAATCCACCTTCATGAAACATATACATCGCTTGTTGACGTATTTCAGGTGTTATCGTAGGTAACTCGTCAATTCCACGAGTAACGGCATCGATATACATCATTGAGCCACCACACATCACTGCATAGGGGGACGACGTCCACAACTCCTGCAACAAAGCGATAGCTTCTTCCTCATATTGTGCAGCACTATAATAGTCCTCCAACGCAAGCGTACCTACAAAATGATGTGGAGCAGACGCAAGTTCTTCGGAAGTAGGAGCAGCAGTCCCTATGGGAATGTCGCGATATAATTGGCGTGAGTCGGCCGAAAGTATATGGCATCCCAATTCTTGAGCCAATGCAATAGATAATGCTGTCTTACCCGAGCCTGTAGGCCCGGTAATAACAATCAGCGTAGGCTCGATAGCGAGCTGAGACATCGTGTAAATATTTTTAATGGGAGTTATCGTTCTGCCACAAGGCGAGCAATCTCAACAATCACTTGCATAGCTTTTTCCATCGATGGAATGGGAACAAACTCATAACGACCATGGAAATTCAAGCCCCCGGCAAAGATGTTTGGACAAGGTAATCCTTTGAACGACAATTGAGCCCCATCAGTACCACCACGAATAGGGACAACCTTTGGTGTAACCTCAACATTGCGCATCGCTTGTTCTGCTATGTCAATTACATACATCACAGGCTCGATTTTCTCGCGCATGTTGTAATATTGGTCCTTCAATTCAAGAGATGCACATTCAGGGAATTCCTTGTTTATCTTGCGGGTAAGGTGTTCAAACTCTTTTTTGCGGCGTTCAAAACGATCTCGATCGTGGTCGCGAATGATATAGGTCAATACAGTTTTTTCAACAGTCCCTTCTATACCCACCAAGTGATAAAATCCTTCATACCCCTCAGTGTGTTCGGGAGTTTCCCAGCGAGGGAGCATGATGGCAAATTGGTTGGCAACGCGCAACGAGTTAATCATCTTGTGCTTAGCATATCCTGGATGCACATTGCGACCAGTAAAAGTAACCTTTGCTACCGCAGCATTGAAATTTTCAAATTCAAGCTCGCCTATTTCACCGCCGTCCATAGTGTAACCCCAGTCAGCACCGAAACGTTCAACATCAAACTTGTGTGCCCCGAGACCTATCTCCTCATCAGGGTTAAACGCAATGCGTATGTCTCCATGCTTTATTTCGGGGTGAGCCATGAGATATTCCACCGCGCTTATGATTTCGGCAATACCTGCCTTGTCGTCAGCACCAAGCAGAGTGTTACCATCGGTAACAATCAAGTCTTGACCTTCGTAGTGAAGCAATTCAGGAAATTCCGATGGAGACAACACGATACCTTTTTCGGCATTGAGAGTAATGTCTGTCCCATCGTAAGCTTTAACGATGCGAGGTGAAACATGTCGACCGCTCATGTCAGGAGATGTATCCAAGTGTGCGATGAAACCCACTGTTGGCACCTTGCGGTCAATATTGCCTGGAAGAGTAGCCATCAAGTAGCCATTATCATCAAGAGAGATATCCTTCAAGCCAAGTTTATGCAACTCCTTTTCGAGATGTTCGGCAAACACCATTTGTCCTGGAGTGGATGGGGTGAGATTGGTTAATTCATCACTTTGAGTGTCAAACTTGACATATTCTAAAAAGCGGTCAACTAAATTCATAATACGGTAAAAATATTCAGGTTAAGATTAACTACATGCAAAGTTACAAAAACTATTGCACACCGCCCCACATTTCCCCCCTAAAAAATATTCCACTATACCACACTCCCCAATAACATTTTTGATTATATTTGCAGTAGAAAAATAAAACATAATAAATTTTATAGCTATATGAACAACGAATTAGCTTTAAACCCAAATAAAGTAGTGTGCTATTTGGGTAAACCTTGTAAAGAATTCACTAAGGCCGATATTATTAAGTTCATTACTGAAAATCAAATTCAGATGGTGAATTTCATGTATCCTGCTGCTGATGGTCGTCTAAAAACGCTCAATTTTGTAATCAACAATTTGGCATATCTTGATGCTATTTTGACCTGTGGAGAACGTGTTGATGGCTCAAGCCTCTTCCCTTTCATCGAAGCCGGAAGTAGCGACCTATATGTATTGCCTCGTTTCAGCACTGCATTCCTTGACCCATTTGCTGAAATCCCTACTCTTTCAATGCTATGCTCTTATTTCAACAAAGACGGCGAACCTCTTGAAAGTTCTCCTGAAAATACTTTGCGCAAAGCTTGCAAAGCATTTAACGAAGTTACAGGCATGCAATTCCAAGCAATGGGCGAATTGGAATACTACGTTATTGCTCCCGATGACGAAATGTTCCCTGCAACTGACCAAAAAGGATATCACGAATCGGCTCCATACGCTAAGTTTAATGAATTCCGTACTCAATGTATGGCTTATATTGCTCAAGCAGGCGGACAAATTAAATATGGCCACTCGGAGGTGGGTAACTTCACTATCGATGGCATGATTTACGAACAAAACGAAATAGAGTTCCTTCCTGTTAATGCCGAAGATGCCGCCGACCAACTTATGGTTGCAAAATGGATTATTCGCAACCTTGCTTATCAACATGGTTATGACATCACTTTCGCTCCCAAAATAACAGCCGGAAAAGCAGGTTCAGGGCTACACGTTCACATGCGTATCGTGAAAGATGGTCAAAATCAAATGCTCGAAA
>JAFXGB010000128.1 GCA_017520235.1 Muribaculaceae bacterium
CCACACACCTTTATCGCATACAGCAACTTCAACGTTGTTGTTTGCAAGGTAGTCGGAAATTCCGTCAAACACATCGGTAGGAGTAGAGCTCCAAGAGTCGGCAGTACCTAATTTGTAACGAATCAATTTCTTTCCTGTGCTATAGTCTTCGCAGAAAGTATACATGTAGCGTTCGCTACCTGTACCCCAGAAATCAACGCAAGTGCTACTACCACCCACTACAGCACTGCCATTGGTCCATTGTCCGCTTGAAGCGCGAGTGCCTTGGAATACTTGGGCGAAAGAGCTGTTGGCGGGGTTGTAAACATATATACCGGCATTTTCATCGCTCCAGTCGCTGAGGTAGAGTTTGCCTGAGTTTGCTTTGATGCGATAGGGCGAAGAACTTGTGCTTGCGCTGAATTTGTCGGCTAAGATAATGCCACCGCTTTTAGAGAGGTCGGGGAGATATACTTGAACACCTTCGGCATATCCAACAGAAGAGTAAACGTAGCCGAAGTATGGGCTTTCGGGGTCAAGGTCGATAGTGGCACCACCACGGCGGTTGTTGCTTGTAACACCACCTTGGTTGTATATTACTTCGGCACCGATGCTTTCTTTGTTATGCACAGCCACACCCCAAGTGAATTTGCCGGTTGGGAGGTCGCCTGCTTCTAATATAGCGCGGCACTCGCCTTTGACGAGAAGTGAAGGGATTGATGAAACATCGATAGATGTAACTTCGCCTGTTTCAATATTGGTAAACACAATGTCGAGGCCTTCCACATCATCGGTCAATGAGTAGATGAGAGTGTATAATTCGCCATTAGGTTCAGTCTTAAATCCGTAGGCAAATGCACCGCGATTAGCCGAAGGCGTTTCGGGCTCGGGTTCGGGAACAATAGGAGTTTCGCCTGTGCCGTTGATTGCTTGTGAAGCAGGGGCATTGGTTACTGTGTTGCGAGCAGGATTCTTCAAAGTGAACGCCATGAGACCTTGTTGACGAGAGAATAGAAGCATATTGTCGGCAGGGTCAAATGCAATTTGCTCAACATCAGAGGTGCTTGGCACTTCTACTGAATATTGGTAAGAGAGCGATGGAGTGTCGCCATTCCAAGTTACAGCATATATTGTAACATTACCAACCGAATTGGCTACAGCTAAACGACTCATGTCATTGTTGATGGCGATACCACTTTCGGGTGCTTGAGATATTGCTTCAAGTCCACCAAGGCTGTAAGAAGTGAATTTGATGTTTCCACTATGATCCATGAAAATGAATGCAGGGGCAGCTTCGGTAGAGTTGGTTCCACGAAGGTTTTGGCAAATCCACACCCCTTTTTCGCAAGTCACCATTTCCACGTTGTTGTGTCCGAGTTTGTTTGTGACAGTGGCAAATGTAGCCGAAGGAGCAGCACTCCAAGTGTCGTTGTTGCCTAAATGGTAGCGAAGGAGCATTTTACCGCTTGTGTAGTCTTCACAGAACGCATACATGCGACGTTCAGAGCCGGCATTATAGAAAGCGATACCGGTTGTGCTACCACCCACTACTGTGCCACCGTTGGTCCATTGTCCGCTTGAAGCGCGTGAGCCTTGGAACATTTGGTTGAGAGAGCCATTGGCAGGGTTGTAAACATATACCCCTGAATTTTCGTCGCTCCAGTCGCTTATGTAAGCCTTTGATTGGCTCACTTTGATGCGATAGGGTGACGAGCTTGTGCTTGAGCTAAATTTGTCGGCGTGAATGATGCTGCCGTTCTTTGAAAGGTCGGGGTTATAGCGTTGAATACCACCGGCATAACCGGTAGTAGTGTAAACATGTCCGAAGTATGAGCTTTCGGTGTCAAGGTCGATAGCCACACCACCACGACGGTTGCTTTCGGTTGTTCCGCCTTGGTTGTGATATGCTTGTGCGGCAGTACTTGCTTCGTTGGCAATAGATACAGCCCAAGTGTGTTCGCCCTCGCCAATGTTATCGGCGCTGATTGTTATTGAGTTGTCACCTTTATTTACTGCGCCCACTTCATAGGTTGAAGATGCGTTTGTAGCTTTGTTGGTGAGTATTATGCTTGCTTTGGGAGCAGTAGCGGTGCTCTTGAATGAGAAAATGTAGTCGTTACCGCTCTTTGTGAGTTTGTGAGAGTAGGCATAAGCACCTTGTACGGGAACAAGATTAATGCCTTCGCTTGAGATAGATGCTGTGGGGTAAGAGATTTTGTTGGCTTCCACGCTCACACTCATTGTGCTTGTAGCATAGTCGGGGTGAGAACATTCGATAGTGTAAGTGCCCGGAGCAACTTTGTCAAACACAAACGCTCCGTTGTAGAAATGGTCGGTAGTAACGGTTTGTAACACTTGGCCATTTTGAATCAACTTAACGGTAGCACCGTTGATGGGAAGGAAGCGGTCGAGTGTTGCAGAGTTGGGAGTGTAATAAGTGTGAGTGA
>JAFXGB010000129.1 GCA_017520235.1 Muribaculaceae bacterium
AAGCCTTTGTTATTTACAGCAATGTGTTAAGTTATTTGAGGAGACTAATAAAGCAAAGTATTTGACTGACTTCAAGGAGTATATATTTGAGTCATCAGCAGAAGATTTTTGCGATTTGCAAAATGCAGATGTGGTGGTTTCAACTATACATAAATCAAAAGGAATGGAGTTTGATGATGTGTATATGCTTATCTCCGAGCCACGACAAGTGACAGATGAGGTACTTCGCCGATATTATGTAGGTGTAACTCGTGCCAAGCAACGACTATTCATACATACTAACAGTTCTATGTTTGATAAATCAAGCATTGCTCAGAAGAGGGAAGAACATACTATTTACGAAATGCCTAATGAGATTGTTCTCCAACTATCACATAAGGATGTGAATTTAGGATATTTCAAATATTGCAAGATGGATGTGCTTGCATTGCGTGCAGGACAAAAACTCCGCTATAACAATGGTTATCTATATGATGTAAAAACGAATAAGCCAGTATGCCAATTATCACAGAAGATAATGAATGAGCTCTGTGTTTGGAACGAAAAGAATTATTTTGTGTCAAATGTTTCTATTCGTTTTATTGTTGCTTGGAAACCTAAAGATGCGCCAAAAGAAGAAAAGGAACATGCAATATTGCTTGTAGATTTGACTTTGGAAAAAGTTTTATTAACCTGAATTAAAAATAGAAGAAATAAATTGATGAAGAATATTATTTAACTTAATTGTGAATTAATATTCCTTAATACAGAGTTGAAATAGCATTGAATATGGGAGTACGCAAAGAAATAAAAGAATTGTGGTAGTTGCCTAATGCAACATTGTCCACCTTGCCCATATACAAGTAAAAACTAAGAAAAGCATAAAAAGAAACTGGGTGCAACTCATTGAGCTACACCCTGTTTAGCTATTGGTTTTTGTCGTTTGTTATTTCACTTCCTCGAAGTCAACGTCGGTTACGTTATCAGCACCGCCTTGTTGTTGGTTGCCTGGTTGTGCGCCACCTTGTTGAGCGTTGGCTTGAGCTTGTTGTTGAGCATTGATGATATCTTGTTGAGCAGCACCAAATGCTGTTTCGATTTCTTTGATTGCAGCATCGATACCAGCGATATCTTGTGCTTTGTGAGCTTCTTTAAGTTTCGCTACTGCAGCTTCGATAGGAGCTTTCTTGTCAGCAGGAATTTTATCTCCAAGTTCGCTAAGTTGTTTTTCTGTTTGGAAGATAAGAGCATCAGCTTGGTTTAGCTTGTCAACGCGCTCTTTTTCTTTAGCGTCGGCAGCAGCGTTAGCAGCAGCTTCATCTTTCATGCGTTTGATCTCAGCATCGCTAAGACCGCTTGACGCTTCAATGCGAATGCTTTGCTCTTTGCCTGTTGCTTTATCTTTTGCCGAAACGTTAAGGATACCATTAGCGTCAATTTCGAATGTTACTTCGATTTGAGGTATTCCGCGAGGAGCTGGTGCAATTCCGTCTAAGTGGAAACGTCCGAGAGTTTTGTCATCTTTCGCCATTGGACGTTCTCCTTGAAGTACATGGATTTCAACTGATGGTTGGTTATCGGCAGCAGTTGAGAATACTTCGCTCTTGCGAGTAGGTATTGTAGTATTGGCTTCGATGAGTTTAGTCATTACACCACCGAGAGTTTCGATACCTACTGACAATGGAACAACATCAAGAAGAAGAACGTCTTTAACATCGCCTGAAAGCACACCACCTTGGATTGCAGCACCCACAGCTACGACTTCGTCAGGGTTAACACCTTTAGAAGGTGCTTTGCCAAAGAATTTTTCTACAATTTGTTGGATTGCTGGGATACGAGTAGATCCACCTACAAGTATTACTTCATTAATGTCGCTTGCTGTAAGCCCGGCGTCCTTAAGTGCTTGTTGGCAAGGAACGATAGTTGCTTGAATTAGGCGGTCAGCAAGTTGCTCAAATTTAGCACGAGTAAGTGTTTTTACCAAGTGTTTGGGTATGCCGTTAACAGGCATGATATATGGCAAGTTGATTTCAGTGCTTGTTGTGCTTGAAAGCTCGATTTTAGCTTTTTCAGCAGCTTCTTTTAGACGTTGAAGAGCCATTGGATCTTGACGCAAGTCAATGCCTTCGTCTTTGATGAATTCTTCAGCAAGCCAGTCGATGATTACGTGGTCGAAGTCATCACCACCAA
>JAFXGB010000130.1 GCA_017520235.1 Muribaculaceae bacterium
AGAGGGTATGATATAATAGAATCGGAGTTAAAAGTGATACCCCTTCGGCACTTTGTGCCACTTCCCCTACTTTAGGTGAAGAGTTCTATTGTTAAGGTAGCGAGAGAGTTATATGATATTAATTAGTACTCTCCCTAAGGTAGGGAGAGTACGGCATCGCCGGGAGGGTACAAAAGTAGTGTATAATACCCCTCAGTCACTTCGTGTCAGCTCCCCTACATTATGGGAGCAGCTTGTTTTTTTTGCTGCTGATAGTTAGAGGTTTAGGAAGAATATAAAGTTCTCTCCCTAAGGTAGGGAGAGTACGGCGCAGCCGGGAGAGGGTATAAACAAGAGGAGAGAGTGTGGAGGGTAAAAAAATGAGGTTGTATCAAATGACACAACCTCATGATGTTAAAGTTTTTGTGGTATCTTATTCAAATTCAATCAATAGCGCGTCGGCGTTAACGATATCTTCAGGCTTAACGAAAATGCGTTTGATAACGGCATCTTTTTCAGCAAGAACATCGTTTTCCATCTTCATTGCTTCGTAAACGAGTAATACATCACCTTTCTTAACGCTGTCGCCTGGTTTCACGTTGATAGAGATCACTCGACCGCCCATTGGTGCAGTCAATACGTTGTTTGAGATAGGAGCTTCAGCAGCACCGGCAATTTCTTCGCCTTCAACGCCAAATTCAATCATTACGTCGTCGGTGTTGACAACATCTTCAGGTTTAACGAAGACGCGTTTGATGATAACGTCTTTTTCAGCAACGACGTCATTTTCCATCTTCATTGCTTCGTAAACGAGCAATACTTCGCCTTTCTTCACTCTGTCGCCTGGTTTCACGTTGATGGAGATTACGCGACCGCCCATTGGCGCTTTAAGTGTTTCGCCTGTGATGGGTGCTTGAGCTTCTTTAGCAGGAGCTTCGGTGGCTTCGGCCTTAGGAGCTTCAACAGGAGTGTATTCTTCAGCGCGACGGCGACGAAGGAAGCCGTTGGCAACGCTTGGAAGGAGTTCGAGTAGCAAGTATTCTTCGTCATTAGAGGCGAGTTTTACGCCACCGAGGTCTTCAAGAATAGGATTTTCAGGTTTCTTGTAAGATGATACATCGTAAGGCTTTTCGATGGGGCTACCTGTGATTTTTTCACGGAAAGCAGGATCTATAGCTACTGGAGTCTTACCATATTCGCCCTTGATGAGAGAGATGAATTGGTTAGAAGTGTTAGAGTAGTCGGGGTTGCCTTTTTTACGGTCGAGAGCGAGGCTCACTGCTTGGCTACCGACAATCTGGCTTGTTGGTGTTACCAATGGAACAAGACCGGCATCGCGACGCACCTTAGGGATCAAGCGCATAGCGTCGTCAAGAAGGTCTTCAGCTTGAAGTGATTTGAGCTGAGCCACCATGTTGGAGTACATACCACCTGGAACTTCTGCTTCTTTAACAAGAAGATTTGGTTTTGGGAACCCGAAGTAAGCTTCGATTGCATGACACGCAGCAAGAAGAGCTTCTTCGTTAACTTCTTTCGCTGCTTTGATTGCTGCGTCAAATTGAGCGTCAATTTCAGCAGGAAGAGTATCGTTTAGCGGATCGAATGCGTTAGGTAGTTTTCCGAGGTCAAAGTCTTTGAGCGATTCGCGAGCTTCACGTAATTGGTCGCGGATTTGTCCCACAACTTCCATATTTGCTTCAACTTCGATGCCGAGTTTCTTAGCAAATACATAAATTAATTCAATAGCCGGAGCTGCAGAGCCACCACCAAACCACCAAATGTTAGTGTCAAGGATGTCAACTCCATGTATCATTGCCATTACGGCTGATCCAAGACCATAACCTGGTGTACAATGGGTGTGGAAGTCAACAGGAACTTTGACAGCAGCTTTTAATTTAGAGATGATTGAAGCGGCACGTGATGGGCTGACAAGTCCAGCCATGTCTTTAAGCGTGATTATTTTTGCTCCGAGAGCTTCCATAGTCTTTGCTTTTTCAACAAAGTATTCATCGGTGAAGATTTTTTCAGGAGCAACGGCTTTTTTCTTTTTGCTGAATAGTGAAGCAAAGAATCCTACTTTTTCTTCTTGGACGGGTTCTTCTTTAGGATCGACAGTGTAACATACAGCGCCATCAGGGATACCACCAAGGTTGTTGATGAGTTTGATGGATTCTTTAACGTTGTCGATGTCGTTGAGTGCGTCAAAGATACGCATTACGTTCAATCCGTTTTTGATTGCTTCTTTGTAAAAACCTTCAAGAACGGTATCAGGATAAGGAACATATCCGAAAAGGTTACGTCCGCGAGAAAGAGCTGTTAATAACGATTTGCCTTTCATTGCTTGGCTTGCGCTACGAAGACGATTCCATGGCGATTCGTCGAGATAACGCATCACAGAGTCGGGCACTGCACCGCCCCACACTTCCATAGCGTAGAAGCCTGCATTTTCATAGAGAGGCAATAGCTTATCAATGTTTGCTTGATTTAGACGGGTTGCAAATAGTGATTGTTGACCGTCGCGAAGAGTTAAATCTCTGATTTTGAGTTTTTGTCCCATATAGGTATTAAAATATTTAGGTTTTGTATTTAATGAAAATTCGACTAAAAGTTGAATTTATTTAGATTATTCGCAAATGTAGTGTTTTTTATCTGAATTACGGAAAATTATCTTTAATTTTTTTTGCATTACATGAGTAATCTGTATTTTTGCATATAAATAAATAACAATTCCGGATAATTTTATGTTTTCGATATTCAAGAAAAAGACAGAAAAAGCAGAGTTGTGTTTCAAGACAGATATTCATTGCCACATAATACCGGGTATTGATGATGGGTCGCCCGATGTAAGTACATCGGTAGAACTTGTTGAACGCATGAAAGGGTGGGGCATTAATCGCAGTATTGCGTCGCCTCATGTTACGCAAGAAACATTTGAAAACACCCCTGAAACGATTGCACCGGCACTTACCGCTTTGAAAACAGAGTTAGAGGCTCGGGAGATAGATGTAACATTGAGCCATTCGGCGGAATATCGTATTGATGAATTTTTCTTATCCCAATTGGATTGTGGAAATATCGTGCCATTGCCCGGAAATTATCTGTTAGTGGAGAATCCGTTTTTCCAGGAGCCGTGGAATATTGACCAACTACTGTTTGATTTGAAAGTGAGGGGGTATAAACCCATATTGGCACACCCTGAACGATATTTTTACTATTATGGTAATAAGCGTGCTCGTTATGATGAGTTGCACAACGTGGGAACGTTGTTTCAGGTTAATTTGTTGAGCCTTGCCGGATATTATGGTAAAGATGAGAAGATAATTGCGGAATATCTTTTGGAAAAAGGTTATGTGGATTTTATAGGTTCTGACCTGCATCGCCATGTTCATGCCGATGCAATAGAGGCTTATCTCTTATCAAAGGAATATCGCAAACTGCGTCAAAATCTCCGCCTTCTCAACGACACCCTTTAATAGAAAATAGCATAAAAAGACACCTGCACGGCAGGTGTCTTTTTATGTAGAGATGTCTGAATTTTAATTATTTTAGGAATGATGATACTTTGCCGTTTTTAAGGAAGATAAAGAATGAAGTGCTATAGCTCCATTGAACTTCATCGGCGCTTTCAAAAATGGTTTTTGGCTTGCCAAAGGCTATTAGACATTCATCTTCGGTCATTCCTACAATAGGTTTGCTTATCGCAATTTCATCCCAATGAGAAACATTAGGTTTGTTAGTCATAATAAAATCAAACATATTGTTTAATGTTGATGAAATTGTTTTTGTAAAATCAGACATTAAGAGTTTGTGATTTTGTTTTTTCTCTGGGTTGAGTTTTTCAAATGGTGTGAGATTTTTTGAGACGAAGGATTTTGTAACAGCCTTAATATCACTTATGTAATATATGAGCCTGCCATTTACAATATTGAAAGATGCATTACAATAAAATGTGTTCCCTTGGGTGGATTCAAGAATCATTTCGCACGAGAATTTAAGCTTGGGAACATTAACATTAGTTATACCATCGCGTAATTGGGGACAAACATTTTCAACGGTCCAAAGCATAGCGTTGGCAAAAATTGTTTGATCGGTTTTCCCGCTGAATGGAATAAAGCCTGTTACTATATATTGATTGTTGTCAATAGATAACTCATATTGTGTGCCAATTTCGGAATAAGTATTACTTAATCCTTGTGCAGAAATTCCGATAATTAGTATTATTGCTAATAAGATTTTTCTCATATTTGGTCCATAATAATGCAAATCTCACCTTCTGTTTATAGAAAGTGAGATTTGTGTGATTTAAAGATTTTATTAGAATGCAACACCAAGGCGAAGCATTATATTGTTTGCATTATATTCACAATCTTTAATAACTTCATTTAAGCCACGTTGCCAAGAGAGGTCAAGGTTGAAGCGATCGTACCAAATGCCGACTCCAAGAGTTAAGCCATAATCAAGATTGTTATAATCTTCAACATCGCTAATGTTTTCATCGTAGTCGTCCCAATCGTCTTCATATTTAGCTTTGCCAAATAGGTCATAGCTAACCCATGCACCGAGGTGAGCATCGATTTTTACAGTTTCATTAATAGAATAAGCATATCCGAATGTGAATGGAGAAAAGCGTACGTTATGAGCTAAAAGGCTTGCTTCAGTTTCGTATTCGTCATATGAATATCCACGAGTGCCAAGACCGAGTTCCATACCCCAGAACATACCAAAGTCAGAAAGTGGTTTTTGGAATGATAAAGCTAAATCATAACCAATTTTTTTGCCAGTATCTTCTGCGCCATTACCACTTACACCTGCGAAATTAGCACCTGCGCGAAGAATCCATTGAGTGTTTGAAGGAGTCTCTGTTACTTGAATACTTGTGCTGCGTGATGAAACGATAGCTGATTGAGCAAAAGCAGCTGAACCGCAAAGAATGGCGGTAATTACAAAGCTAAATAATTTTTTCATAATGTAATTATTGATTTATTAGAGAATTAGAATTATTTTATCAAAGCTTTAATGTTTTCACGATCGCTTGTAGTTTGAGTGCGTTCCATTTGAATCCATTCATAATCGGCTTCTGTGATTGTACGCCAGTTTACGAAATTGGCAGGGAATCCAACTACAGTTATTATATATCCGTTTCCGTCGTCGGTAGACTTGAAATTAAATGTAGGAGCTACAATCACATCTGCTGCATATTTTTCACATGTCATGAATAGTGCCCAGCTACGAATGTTTACTAAATCCCCTTTCATTTCATTTTCGGCCTGTTCCTTTGTAAGTGGCCAACTTTGACTTATGCGCCCGGCAGAAGAAACTTTTAATTCAACAGCAAGAGGCTTAACATAGCCGGTGGCTTTAATGTCAAGCATGCGAGCTTGTGTATCTTGTATTTTCTTTACTGTAGTTTTTTGAGCAAACCCCATTGTTGTGCATATTGCAATAATCGTTAATACAAGCAATAACTTTTTCATATAAAATAGATTTTAGTTAAACGGTATTGCAAATTTGCGATTAAATTATGGTAATATAAAAGTTTTTGTGTCTAATAAATGGACTCTTACGTCTATTATTTGGACTAATGTTCTCGCTTTATATTGAGTATTATTTTATCAATTGATTCAATTTTGTTAGCATCAATATCAATGATGAGTGTGTTTTCGTGAGATGTATTATTGCATGAGTCGTCGTTGAGGTATATGTGGCGAATAAAATCGTAGTTTAAAACTTTGGAAATAAGCATTAGACGATCAATGTCTATACTTTTACATTTAAAAAGGTAATATAATGACTGCCTTTCGCAATGGATGCGTTTAGCGAATTCAGTGTAGGATATGTCGCTTTCATCAAGTTTGCGACGGATTATTTCTCCGATGTTTGTTTCAGTCATATTTATATGCAAAATGCCCTTATCTCCCCTTAGTCGGGCTGTAAAAAAATGACGTAGGGAGAACTTTACTTATCCCTCGTTCAGGCCTTCGCATTGCCCACCATCAAGGATAAGCAACGCATCAGCCTACGTCTAATTATATGCGAACATACTATGGACTATTTTAATCCATAGTAATGTAATTATTGCACATAAACGTAGACGCTCCGTTGCCGTATCTTCCTGATGGTTACAAAATTTTGCGAAGTTTGAACTCAGAAGATAACGTATCGTAACGTCTTCAATAAAAATGTCAGTTCAATGGACTTTTCCATTGATTGGCTACAAATTTAATACAATAATTTCGCTATACCAAATCAGTATAGTAAACGGGCAAATAAAAAGGAGATGTGTCACTTCATAAACACATCTCCTTTTAGGGCTATTGTTGGGTTAGCTTATTTTGTGAGGGGGGAGTAATCGCGAGCGTAGCGCAACATTTGTGGGATATAGTCCTCGTCGTAAGAAATCTTAACATCAACGATTTTGCCATCAGCATCAAATTCAGGTGTGTAGATGGGGTTTACAAATCCTTTGTAAGGTGCGATGTCAAGGTGAGAATAACGTTCAAGAACTTCAGCATGAAGTTTTGGGTCAACCTTAACGGCATATTTTTCAACAATATTGCGTCCTGCTTCGTAATCTCCTTCGCTCTTGATGCGTTGGATTTCGCTTAGCAATTTCCCAAACAATTCACGCAATTTGTCATAGTCGTTAATTTTGATGAAGGTCTTTCCATCTTTTTCAACGAGTTCAACGACATTATCGGCTTTGCCATTTTCGTAAGCCCATTCAGCAATTAATTTGCGGTTGCGCATGTGTGCTTCCTCAACATCTTTGCCCGGCTCGATGCGCATGAGCTGAGTCATCATGCCATTAAGCATATATTTGTAATATTCAGCTTTGTAGGCTTCAGGATTGTCAAGAAGTCCAAGTTCAACAAGTTTAGGATCGGCAAGGTAATACAATGCAAACAAGTCGGCACGAGTTTCTTCAAGAGTAGCGCCATGAGCTTTCAATGCATCGGGATCAACCCCAGGGAGCAATTTGCCAGAGCCATGACCGAGACATTCGTGAAGGTCGGTGTGAAGATTGTCGGTGATGAAAAGATATTTGCTCATGAGATCGCGAGTTTCTTGGTCATACACAAATTCTTCATTAAATCCGTTGCCTTGAGATGCAGCGTCGTAGGCTTGTGTAATGTTTTCGATGGTTACTGATTTAGAACCATAGTTAGCGCGAATCCAGTTAGAGTTAGGAAGGTTAATGCCGATGGGTGTAGCCGGGTAGGCATCGCCTGAAAGGATTGCTGCTGTGATAACTTTAGCAGACACACCCTTAACCTCTTCTTTGCGGAAACGTGGGTCGATGGGCGAGTTGTCTTCAAACCATTGTGCGTTATCGCTGATGATTTGTGTGCGGTTAGACGCTTGTACGTTTTTGAAATTCACGATAGATTCCCATGCTCCTGTCATGCCAAGAGGGTCGCCATAAGATTCAATAAATCCATTGATGAAATCTACTTGAGATGCAGTGTCTTGTAGCCATAGGATTGAATATTCATCAAAAAGACTTAGGTCGCCTGTTTGGTAATATTCAATAAGTTTGTTGATCGTGTTGCGTTGAGCATCGTTCTCGGCATATTCGGTAGCTTTGTCAAGCAGTTCCACTATGCGAGAGATAGCATCAGAATATAATCCACCAACTTTATATACATTCTCAACGACTTTGCCATCTTTTTTTGTTACTTGGGTGTTTAGACCGAATGAGATGGGGGTTGTGTCGTTAGGATTTTTTAGTGCTGCATAATATGCTTCAACTTCGGCTTGTGTCACGCCGTCGTAAAGGTTGTTGGCCGATGTAGTAATCAAATCTTCTCCTTCTGCTTGGTTTACGCGTTTAGCCATAACTGCAGGGTCGAAAATCACAGGCGAAAGTTCAGCAATGAACTCATCAACTAACTTGCCATTTAGAGGTAGATTTTCTGGCGCAATGGCTTTTACTTGTGTTGCGAAGAATTCTTGGCTAAATTCAGGGGTGAATTTGTCCATTGAATAGTGGTGGTGGATGCCATTGGCAAACCAAATTTGTTTTAAGTATTTTTCGAATGCTTTGAATTCGGCTGATTCTTTATCTCCGTCAAAATTAACATAGATTTGTTCGAGTGTTTGACGTATAGGTAAGTTGTATTTGCCATTTTGGTCCCAAAGAATATCACGACCTGTAATAGCGGCTTCGGTCAAATAATATATGAGAGCTTTTTGATTAACCGAAAGGTTTTCAAATTCGGGTACTTTGTAACGAAGTACTTCAATGTCGGCAAAACGATCAACGGTGTAGTCAAAATCGTCAGTTTGTTGTGTAGCCATATTGCAAGATGTAATCGATAGTGCGATGATAGCACTTGGAATTAGTTTGTTTAAAATAGCCATGGTTATTATTGTTAAATCTGTTATTCCACATAAAGAATTAACCCTTTAAGATATTCGCCTTCGGGGTGATATATGTTGATAGGGTGATCGGCCGGTTGTGTTAGCTGGTGAAGTATTCGCACTTTACGATGAGATTGTGCAGCCGCCGAGAATACAGCAAGACGGAATTGATCTTTGTTTACTGCTTGAGAACAAGAGAATGTGAACAAAATTCCGCCAGGCTTGATTTTTTCAAATGCCTTTGCATTTAGCTTTCGGTAACCAATGAGCGCATTTTTTAGCGCACTGCGGTGTTTGGCAAATGCCGGAGGGTCAAGGATAATCAAGTCATAGTTGTTGTCCATCTCATTGAGGAATTTGAACGCATCTTCGGCAAATGCTTTGTGGCGAGTATCTCCGGGAAAATTTAACTCGACATTGGCATTAGTTAGTGTAATAGCTTTTGATGAACTATCAACAGAGTGAACCAAATTAGCACCACCGCGCATCGCATAGAAAGAGAACCCTCCTGTGTAACAGAACATGTTCAATACATTACGATCTTTGGCATAATGCTCGAGTAACTTGCGATTGTCTCGTTGGTCAACAAAGAAACCTGTCTTTTGTCCTTTGAGCCAGTCAACATGAAATTTTAGTCCATTTTCAGTTGCAATATTGGTTTCAAATGAGCCTATGATATAATCGTTTTGAGGGTCGAGTTGCGCTTTATAGGGGAGAGTTGTCTCAGATTTATAATACACGTTTTTGATGCCAGCATCTTCTATTGCTACAAGAGCATTGGCAATTATATTACGAGCATAGTGCATTCCCGGAGAATGGGCTTGAACTACAGCTGTGTTGCCGTAGATGTCAACGATGAGACCTGGGAGGAAGTCTCCTTCGCCATGAACAAGGCGAAATGCATTGTTATCGGGGCGAATGAGGTTGAGCGTTTTGCGTAATTGGTAGGCTGCAGAGAGTCTTTCGATAAAAAAGTTGTCGTTGATTTCTTGTTCTTCAAACGAAAGAATCCTGACAGCGATGCTCCCGATTTGGTAATGTCCCACGCCGATAAATTTCCCGGCATTAGAAACGACATTAACGAGGTCGCCCTCCTCTATATCTTCAGGCAGAGAGGCTACTGCTCCCGAAAACACCCAAGGGTGAAATCTTAGGAGAGACTCCTCTTTCCCTTTTTTTAGTTTAATGATTTTGTAAGCCATGTTCTATTTAAAGAAGAATCGGTAAATATCGTTGCCGTTGGCAAAGATGAGTAATCCAAAGATGAACACCATGCCGGCAATCTGAGCATATTCAAGGAACTTGTCGCTTGGTTTGCGACGAGCAATGATTTCATATAAAAGGAATAATACATGTCCACCATCAAGGGCAGGGATGGGAAGAACGTTCATGAACGCAAGAACGACCGACAAGAAAGCTGTAATTTCCCAGAAAGAGAGCCAATTCCATGTATCGGGGAAGATGCTGCCTATTGCACCAAATCCACCTATGCTTTGTGCTCCTTCGGCACTAAAAAGGTGCTTCATTGAACCCACATAGGTCGATAATGTTGTAATCCCTATTTCCCATCCTTTGGGGAATGATTCAAAGAATGAATATTGAGTGATGTCGATGGGATAAATGTCGGTAATTGCGCGTAGTTGGATACCGATTTTACCATTTTCAGTAGGAGTTATGGTAAGATTGATGAGGGAATCACCTCGCATCACACCAATGGTTGTTTCTTTTCCACCAAGTTGCATTAGTGCTGGTGAGAATTCGGTAAACGATGGCGTTTTAGTGTTACCGACGCTCACAATGTGGTCGCCTTCTTGAAGCCCTGCTTTTTCAGCCGGCTCTCCCGGAGAAAGCTTTTGAACATAAACAGG
>JAFXGB010000131.1 GCA_017520235.1 Muribaculaceae bacterium
GGAATAACAAGCTCCGGCCTCCTGCACGATAAGTTGCCCGGCAGCCACGTCCCAAGTGTGCAGATTCATCTCCCAGTAGCCGTCGAGAAAACCGGCAGCCACATAGCAGAGGTCTATCGCTGCCGAACCCAAGCGTCGCATTCCGCGCACTCGTGGCAGCACTCGCGACACATTATCGAGATTATTGTCTGTTGTAATATCTTTATCTACCGGGAAACCGGTTGTGACTACCGAGTGTGACAAACTTTCTTTTCCCGATGGTGCGATAGGCTTACCGTTAAGCCAAGCCCCTCCCCCTTTTACCGCATGAAACATCTCGTCGAGATAAGGAGCATACACCACCCCCACTATCACCTCGCCTTGATACTCCACGGCTATTGATACCGAAAACAATGGCAGCCCGTTGCTGAAATTGGTTGTACCGTCGAGTGGGTCGATTATCCAACGATAATCGCTTTCTATGGCATTGCCGCCCATCTCCTCCGACAAGATTGCGTGTTGTGGATAAGTGCGATTGATATTATTTATTATCACCTGTTCCGAGGCCTTATCGGCTTCGGTCACAATATCACTATCATTGAACTTTGCCCGGATATTGAGATGAGAGCTACGAAAATATTTCAATTGCACCTCTCCTGCCTCACGGGCCCAAGCGATAGCATCGTCCACAAGCTTCTTTATATCGCAATCACACATATCTTAATCGTTTATTTACATAACAACACCTTAGCCCTTTTGGTTTCCGATAGGGATTTGGCGTTTAAATACCTCTTTAAACGAAATAAGCGACTCGGTGCGCGACAATCCAAGGTGTTGCAATTTTTCATGTATGATATGCAATAAATGATCGTTATTGCGGGCATATAGTTTGATAAACATATCATATTGACCGGTAGTGAAATGACATTCTACTACTTCGGGAATTTTCTTCAACTCCTCTACCACATGATTAAATTGCGAAGGGTCTTTAAGGAAAAAACCTATATAAGCACAAGTGTCATATCCCACCATAGCGGGGTCGATGAGCGATTCAGAGCCTTTGATCACACCCATAGCGGTGAGTTTTTGAATTCGCTGATGAATTGCAGCTCCACTCACATCACATGCACGAGCAATTTCGAGGAACGGTTTACGCGCATTACTTGCCAGCATTTGCAAAATCTTTATATCGAGAGAATCGAGTTGTGGTTGTGACATAATTAATAGTTTTAGTTGTATATTTGTTTATATTTATCACAAAGGTAGCAAATAGTTTCAATTTATAAGTAGCAAATTGATACATATTTTGCGATTTTTAGTAATTTTGTAGACAAAAATATCA
Source organism: Muribaculaceae bacterium (assembly GCA_017520235.1). Classification (GTDB taxonomy): domain Bacteria; phylum Bacteroidota; class Bacteroidia; order Bacteroidales; family Muribaculaceae; genus RGIG4079. Next base: position 1,322 of record JAFXGB010000131.1, read on the forward strand.
TCATGAGCGAAGTTAAGCTATATAATATTGGCAAATGGCAACATTTGCTTCGAGAAATAAAACCTTTATATTTCAATTCATTTCCGATTGAAGAGCGTAGAGAATGGACCGGCGTAGAACGCTTACTCCAAACCGAGATGAGTGGTTACAATATGAAAGTAATTATGCATAACAACCAATTTGCCGGATTTATTTCGTGGTGGAAATTTGATTGTTTTTGCTATGTAGAGCACTTTGCCATCAATCATAACATGAGGGGCAAAGGGATTGGAGCCCAAGCATTGATGCAGTTTATCAACGAAGTAAAATCGGCAGTTGTGCTCGA
>JAFXGB010000132.1 GCA_017520235.1 Muribaculaceae bacterium
GTAACTCAAATACTTAGCGATGCAAAAACAAAAATCGCATCCGAAGATAAAGAGACTCGCAAAGAGGGCGCTTTGCTATTGTTCCGTGCATTCAAAGGTTTGCCAAAGAACAGCGCACTAATCAAATACCTTAGCCAAGAAGGTATCAAGCCTTTATTGCTTGAAACTGAAGCTTATTATCTTCAAGACAATGGTCGCGAAATGCCTAAAGTTACCGATCCTCTATTCTTTGTTATTGATGAAAAAAATCGCAGTGTTGAGCTTACTGACAAAGGTATAGATGAGTTAACAGGTAAAAGTAATGACCCTCAATTCTTCGTGTTGCCAGATATTGCTGCTCAGCTTTCAGAGGTGGAAACTATTGCCGATGTTGCTGAACGTCAACAACGCAAAGACGAATTGATGCAGAACTATGCTGTCAAAGCTGAACGTGTTCACACTGTTACTCAGCTATTGAAAGCATACACCCTATTTGAAAAAGATGTGGAATATGTTATCGATGATAACAAGATCAAGATTGTCGATGAACAGACAGGCCGCATCATGGAAGGTCGTCGCTATAGCGATGGCTTGCACCAAGCAATAGAAGCTAAGGAAGGAGTTAAAGTTGAAGCTGCTACACAAACATTTGCAACTATCACGCTACAAAACTACTTCCGTATGTATCATAAACTCGCAGGGATGACCGGTACTGCCGAAACTGAAGCCGGCGAGTTCTGGGATATCTACAAACTTGATGTTGTAACCATCCCTACTAACCGTCCTATCGCTCGTTTTGACCTCAACGACCGCGTATATAAAACAAAGAAAGAAAAATATGCTGCCGTAATCGAGGAAATTGTAAGATTGAGAGAAGAGGGTCGCCCTGTGCTTGTGGGTACAACTTCGGTTGAAATCTCTGAATTGTTGAAACGTATGCTTGATATGCGTCGCATTCCATGTCAAGTGCTTAATGCTAAACTGCACCAAAAAGAAGCCGAAATCGTAGCTCTTGCCGGTCGCGCAGGAACTGTTACTATCGCAACCAACATGGCCGGTCGTGGTACCGACATTAAGCTCACTCCCGAAGTAAAAGATGCCGGCGGTCTTGCTATCATCGGCACTGAACGCCATGAGTCTCGTCGCGTTGACCGTCAGTTGCGTGGTCGTTCAGGTCGTCAAGGAGACCCGGGTTCTTCCGTCTTCTATGTTTCTTTTGAAGACCAATTGATGCGTCTGTTTGCGACTGACCGCGTGATGAAGATGCTCGACACTCTCGGATTAAAAGAGGGTGAAATGATTGAGTCTAAGATGGTAACTCGTGCAATTGAAAATGCACAAAAACGTGTAGAAGAAAACCACTTCGGGGTGCGTAAACGCTTGCTTGAATATGACGACGTTATGAACAAGCAACGCACCTACATCTATTCACGACGCAATCACGCATTGCTCGGTGAACGTGTGGGTATCGACATTGCCAATATGCTATATGACACAATCGAAAACATAGTAAATACTTACGACTCACCTAACGATTATGCCGACCTCGCACTTGAATTGTTCAAAGTTCTCACAATCGAGACACCATTTACCGAAGAGCAATTCAAGAACATGAGTAAAGATGATGTTATCGACAAGATCCATGCTGCTGCCAACGAGTCATTCCAACGCAAAGGCCAGCACATCATCGATGTTGCTCTCCCTGTAATCAATCAATGGGCTGAAACACATGAATTAAAAGGCAAAATACTTGTCCCCATTACTGATGGTCGCCGTTTCTTCAACCTCCCTGTTGATATCAAAGATGCTTACGAATCAGGATGTAAATCAATCGTGAAAGAGTGGCACAAAGCGGTGTTGCTTGTAACTATCGACGAATTATGGAAAGAACACCTTCGCGAACTTGACCAATTGCGTCAATCAGTACAAAACGCGTCATACGAACAAAAAGACCCATTGGTAATCTATAAAGTTGAATCATTCCACATGTTTGAAGCAATGCTCAACAATCTCAATGTTAAAGCATTGTCAACATTGATGCGCGGACAAATCCATGTTCAGCAACGCCCTGCCGATGAGGAACAACAACGCCAACCTCAAGTGCGTGAAGCTATGCCTGAGCGTCCTACTGACTACTCTCGCTATCGCACATCCAAGGAAGATAATCTTCCCGGAGAAGCTGCTCAACGCCA
>JAFXGB010000011.1 GCA_017520235.1 Muribaculaceae bacterium
TGAGCTAATATTTCATCACTCACTGTTGGGGCGAGATTGCTGTCCACCAAAAAAGATTTTGCTGAAATTGTAGATGTGCATAACGCTAAGATAATAGCAAAAATTAAGCGTTTCATATTGTTATGTAGTTGTAATAATGATATTAACAGAAAAAAATATAATTTGCAAAGATATAATATATTTTGTGTTTTTTGGGGATATATGATGTTGTTTTTGTAAAAAAAATGAAATTGTAAATAGAAATAGTCAAAATATAAATGAATTTAAGTAATATCTATGTTAAAAAGGGGGATATTTATAAAACAATAAAGGAGCCTGAAGCAAGATTGGTCGCAAAATAAAGCGATGTGTCAATATCATATTGACACATCGCTTATTGAGCTAATTTTATTGATAAAATCTTATTTAATAATCACTTTGGCAGTGTGAGGTGTGCCATCGGCAGTTTTAGCAACAACAATGTATACACCATTTAATCCTGATACATTTAATGTGTTGTCGGTGTCATAAACCACCATTGCACCATTGATAGAATAGAGTGCGGTAGAAGCGGCATCAATTCCTACAATATTAAGAATATCGCCATTAAATGTGACACTCATATTGGCTTCATTGTCAATCGTTACATCTTCAATCCCCGATGTTCTAAGGCTGAATGTGTATTGAGCGGCAATTTGTCCGGGCACATATTGATATAGCTTCGCTTCATAACTGTCAACTATTTCGGCAGTGATGCAGTTGGGATTAGGAGCTGCAGCTGCGGTTGTAAATTGAGCATCGTGAGTAGCTACGATTGTATTGTTTGTCACATCAACGATTTGGAAGCCGTCAAGATAAGCTGTGCTACCAATTGGTTGCACATTATACAGCGTGCCGTTGAGAGTGAAAATGGTTCCGCCTTGAGTGGTGTTGATTCCGTTATCTGGATATGCAACAAATCCTGAACCATTGTTGTAATAGAAATGGTTAGCTCCACGCACGCGTGCCACAATGTCATTACTATTTATATCGTTGGTCAACGGAATGGCAATTGATTGCGCATCGGCTGTGATTGCGTTTACATCTATTTTAGTAGCCGATGTTTGTACTCCATTCTTGATTATTATTTTTGCAACGGCTGTAGCATCTTTGGGGAAGATGAAGATGGCACCACCTTCAGCACTCATAATGTTGCCGATAGCCTTGCCGAGGTATTGCATTTGATTTGCTGTTACGCCGTCGGGCATTGTGAGGGTCAAATCTTGGAATGTTGTTCCGTTTGCAGGTAGCACTTTCATAGCTGTGTTACCTCCGGCATACATTGAAGTAGAAACGATGATATTTCCTGCATCGTCGCTTGTTATGGCAGTGCCCGCAGCTGATGCGATATTGGTGTTGGTTAAACCGTTGGACGTCCAGTAATATAGCATTGAATTCGCATGGTCATTGATATATATTTTACCGTCGAAACCGGTAGCCCAACGAGTATTTGTTCCGGCAGTGAGGTGGCCTGAAGTTTGTGCCCAATCTTGTGTGAGAGAGTAACCGGTTACAATGGCAGGAGCATCAGTAGCTGTTCCTGTGATGGTGATTTCAA
>JAFXGB010000133.1 GCA_017520235.1 Muribaculaceae bacterium
CAACGCCAAGCTGCAGGTATGCAACAAGGACAACGCCCACGTCCTGAGCCCATCAAAGCCGGACCAAAAATCGGACGAAATGACCCTTGCCCATGCGGTAGTGGCAAGAAATACAAAGCCTGCCATGGCAAAGGCCTCTAATCTCCAAATTTCATAGAGTTATATACTACCAACGGTGTCGGCTCCCGACACCGTTTTTATCTTATTGCAACTCTAATATAAAACTATTACTTTTGTAATCAATTAATCAAGCATAAATAAACATCTGTAATTTTACATCGTGCCAAATGAAAAGAGAATCTAATATAGAATTATTGCGAATTATTGCAATGCTTTTAGTCGTGTTGTTGCATGCCAATTATTCCTCACTTGGGGGAGTAAAAATATCTGATATTGAAGTAATTACACCAAATTCATTCATTAAAGCTTTCGCTGAGCAATTATGCATAATTTGCGTAAATGTATTTATTCTAATTTCAGGGTGGTTTGGAATTCGTCCGAGTATTAAAGGAGGACTTTCATTACTATATCAAATAGCTTTCTTCCATATATTAATAGTCTTATTCCTATTTAGTTTAGGAGAAACAATCTCAATTTCCTCAATTATATTGGGATTCTATTTTGGTGCGTTATATTGGTTTGTTGTATCATACTTAATATTATACACACTTTCTCCGGTATTGAATGCTTTTGCAGAAACAGCTAATGCAAGGCTATATGTATCTGTGTTAGCAATATATTTCTTCTTTGAATTTACATATGGATGGGCATTTAATTTCGGAGCATTCAATAGTGGCTATACCACAATATCATTTATTGGCTTATACCTTCTCGCTCGATTTCTATATAAATATTCGTCAAAGATTAAAATTTTCAATCTAAATACATCTAAAAATCTTTTACTATATTTATTATTTACAATTATTCCAGTAATATTATTATTCGCAACAAAACATGATTTGGGGACTATTGCTTATTCTTCTCCATTTGTAATTTTAGCCTCGGTATTCTTTTTCTTAGCTTTTACAAAAATGCACTTTTCAAGTAAAGCGATCAACTATATTTCAGTATCAACTTTTTCAATATATCTCATACACTGCCATCCTATAATAGCTCCACATTTTAAGGAATTAATGAGAAATGCATATGATTTTCTGGGTGGCGGTTTATATATAGTATTTGCTATTATATTTGCTACTTGTTATGGTTTCTGTTGTGTTGTATTAGACAAAGGTCGGATTTGGACATGGAATTTATTATGCAAACATATATTAGATAACATATTGTTTCAATTTAATAACATCATTAATAAATTATACACTCGCATCGGTTTATAGCGATACATTCTCACCTTTTTACATATCAATTCCACTCATGTTAAACAAAACAGCCATGCTCTTACGAGCATGGCTGTTTTGTTTATCCAATAAGTGGTGATTCAACTCTTGCGAGTCGAGGCTCTCAACTTACTCCCATTCGATTGTTGAAGATGGTTTTGGAGACATGTCATAGCATACGCGGTTGACATTCTTAACCTCTTTCAAGATGCGGTCAGTGATTTTCTTCAAGATAGCCCAATCGATTTCTTCGATAGTAGCAGTCATTGCATCAACAGTGTTCACCGCGCGGATGATTACAGGCCAATCATAAGAACGAGCGTTGTCGCGCACACCCACTGATTTAAAGTCGGGTACAACTGTGAAATATTGCCATACTTTCTTGTCTAGTCCTGCGATTGCAAATTCTTCACGGAGGATTGCGTCAGCTTCGCGCACTGCTTCAAGACGATCGCGAGTGATTGCGCCCAAGCAACGCACGCCAAGGCCTGGTCCTGGGAATGGTTGACGATAAACCATTTCATAAGGCAATCCAAGTTCCACTCCACATGCACGAACTTCATCCTTGAACAATTGTTTCAATGGCTCAACAAGTGCAAATTGAAGGTCTTCAGGGAGACCACCCACATTGTGATGAGATTTCACCATCTTAGCGGTTTTTGTTCCACTCTCTACGATATCGGGATAGATTGTGCCTTGTCCCAAGAAATCGATACCATCAAGTTTGCGAGCTTCTTCTTCAAATACACGAATAAATTCGCCACCAATGATTTTACGTTTTTCTTCAGGATCAGCAACACCCTCAAGTTTACACAAGAAACGATCTGTTGCATCAACATAGATGAGGTTAGCACAAAGTTGATTGCGGAACACCTCAACCACATTTTCTGATTCGCCTTTACGCATCAAGCCATGGTTAACGTGAACACATACCAAGTTATCACCAATAGCTTTTAGCAACAAAGCTGCAACAACAGAACTGTCAACACCGCCAGAAAGAGCGAGCAGCACTTTCTTATCACCAACTTGACGACGCACCAATTCAACTTGGTCGTTGACAAAGTTAGTCATGTTCCAGTTAGCTTCAGCTTTGCAGGTGTCAAAAACAAAAGACTTAACAGCATCCTTGATTGCTTCAATATCATCAACAAATTGAGGAAGTTTAACTTCGCATAGAGCCTTGTCGTGACCGGCTGCCATAATAGGAATTCCTGCATTATAGATTTCAGGATTTACATCGATAGCAACACCATCAATAACATTATTTGGTCCACCATTGATTATAACACCTTTTACATTAGGCAATGCCTTTAACTCATCAGCAGTGATGTCATGTGGATAAATTTCGCTATACACACCAAGTGCACGAATAGCGCGAGCCAACACTGTATTTTCGTGGCTACCTAAATCCAAAATTACAATCATGTCCTGTTTCATCTTGACCGTAGAAATTTTATTGGTTATAATTTATTTTGATGCGCAAAGTTAAGAAAATAATAGCCAATAATCACTATTTTTCCGCCAAAAAATCACTATATTTGGGAATTAATATAATTGCATATGACAAAACATAAATACGCTTTATTATTACTAATTACCATTGCAATAACATATACACAATTAACAAGTGCAACCAAATTAGTAATACTACACACTAACGACACCCATAGCCAAATAGACCCCGATGAAAATAACCTCGGAGGGATACTTCGTCGCAAAGTATTGATTGATAGTGTGCGCGCTACCGAGCGGAATGTTCTGCTTGTTGATGCCGGTGATGCAGTGCAAGGCACACTCTATTACCTTCTTTTCAAAGGTGAGGTTGAGAGTAAAATGATGAACGAGCTTGGATATGAAATCGCAATACTCGGCAACCATGAATTTGACAATGGGCTTGACCCATTACACAAGCAACTAAGTACCCTAAATGCCACTAAAATTTCAACAAACTACGACCTCTCTAAAACATTACTTGATTCTCTCTTTGTTCCATTTGAAATTAAAGAGTATGATGGGAAACGTATAGGTATAATAGGGCTTGGCATAGCCCCCAAAGGGATGATATCTTCACGCAATTGCCACGGAGTGGAATATCTTGATGCAATAAAAGCAGCAAATGCAACAGCATGGCATTTAAAACATCATTTACACACCGATGCAATAATTGCTCTCACACATGTTGGCTATGATAGTAAATCGCCATCAAATCCCAATGATCTCGAAATAGCACGCAACACCGAGAATATAGATATCATTATTGGAGGGCACTCTCATACTACAATTAATGCATCAGGGGAGAATTCACCCATTCACGAAGTTGCAAACCTTGCAGGCGACACAGTTCTAATCGCTCAAGCAGGAGGAACCGGACGATATCTGGGGGAAATTACACTTGATATCGAAAACAGAAAAGCATCTTCTCGATTAATTTCAGTTGATAAACGTATAGATAACCGCATTGACACATCGGCAGAGAAAATATTACAACCCTACCGACATATTGTTGATTCACTAATGTCAATTAAAGTAGCAATATCAACAATATATTTAGATAAAAAAGGAGCCCCATTAATTAACCTCATCAGTGATTTCATTTATGAAAAAGGGAAAGAGTTATCAGGAGAAAATATTGATGTTGCAATAATGAATAAAGGAGGTATTAGAAATGGACTTCCAAAAGGCGAAATTTCAAAAGGGCATATTATGATGACATTCCCTTTTGAAAATCTAATTACAGTAATTGAATTATCAGGCAAAGACCTTGCAGATGCATTCAACATTATTGTATCAAGAAATCATGCAAGTGTCAACAATGGAACTGAAATAATATATAATTCCGCAACAAAAGAAATTATTGACATCTTTATTGATGGTCAACAATTGGATATCAACAAGACTTATAGGATAGCAACGATTGACTATCTTGCCGGAGGCGGGGATTATCTTAATCCATTAACCAAAGGGAAGATAATAGCAACAAGCAAAAATATATTATCGGAAGATCTCATCAAATATCTCAGCTCACATAAGAAAAAACTTAATCCACCAACATCAATTAGAATTCACTCTAAGTAAAACGTCATAACATGAAAA
>JAFXGB010000134.1 GCA_017520235.1 Muribaculaceae bacterium
AATGCTACTCAAAGTGTTAAACAGGTGGCATCTGAAATCTTTTAGAATTGTATGAAATTTAGTGATATACCGGCACATGATTTTGCGAAACAGAGGCTAAAGGCGTTTGTCGACATAAACAAAATCCCACATGCAATATTATTAGAAGGACCATGTGGAATTGGTAAATTTGCATTAGCACGTGCGTTTGCTCAATATATACATTGCCAAAATCGTATAAATGGTGATAGTTGTGGAAAGTGTCCTTCATGCTTACAACATGAATCTTATAATCACATTGATACACATTTTGTATTTCCGGTAGTAAAAAAATCATCACCCAAAAAATCTTTTTCAGATGATTATATAGATGTATGGAAAGATTATTTATCAGAAAATCCATATATGGATTTTCAAAAATGGCTTGTTGCATTAGATAATGTTAATGCGCAACCAGCAATATATGTTGACGAAAGTGAAGAGTTAATACGTAAACTTAATTTCACTTCACATCAAGCAAAATATAAGGTTGTATTGTTTTGGTTACCTGAGCGCATGAATCAGGAGTGTGCTAATAAGCTTTTAAAACTTATAGAAGAACCCTACGGTGATACATTATTTGTATTTGTAAGTAATAATTCAAGAGAGATATTACCCACTATTTATTCAAGAACGCAAAGAATTGAACTAAAGCGACTATCAGATGAAGTAATAGCTCAATATTTGGTGGATAATTATGCGGTAGAGGCTCAAGATGCTTTGGCGTTGGCTCATATTGCAGATGGGAATATTATAGAAGCGGATAAAATGGTTTCCTTGTCAAAAGAAAATCAGAGGTTCTTTGAATTATTTATTCAATTGATGAGATTGTCATATCAGCGCAAGGTTAAAGAATTAAAATCATGGAGTGTAGATGTAGCCGGATTGGGACGAGAACAAATAATGCGTTTTTTGACCTATATTCAACGACTTATTAGGGAGAATTTCATTTATAATTTGAGCGTATCAGAGTTGAATTATCTAAATAAAGAAGAAGCACAATTCAGCCAAAATTTTGCCAAGTTTATTACGGAGAATAATGTGATAAAACTAATTGATGTATTTAATAAAGCATTAACTGATATCTCAGGAAATGCCAATGCTAAAATTGTGTTGTATGATATGTCAATAAAGGTGATTTTGTTGTTAAAATCATGAGTTTTAGAGTATGGAGCCATTTTTGAGAAAAGTAGCAGAAGTTTATTTGCAAAATGAATCAACAAATATAGTTGATTTTTGTTTCGTATTTCCAAATAAACGTAGTGGCGTATTCTTTAGTAAATATTTATCAGAGGCTCTAAAGACGCCTATATTGTTGCCTGAAATAATTACCATCAGTGATTTAATTAGTGAATTCTCTGTTGGGATTGAGGCGTCAAGATATGAGCAGTTATTTATATTATATAATGTTTATAAATCGATTTCTAACGAAGTAGTTGAATTTGACCAATTCCAATTTTGGGGAGACATGATATTAAATGATTTCAATGATGTTGATAGATATCTTGTTGATCCAAAACAATTATTTATAAATGTTCAACGACTTAAAGAGATAAATAGTAATTATCTTACAGAGGAGCAAATTAAGATTATCAATAAATATTGGGGAGAAAATAGAAGTTTCGATAGTGTTGAAACGTTTTGGAAACATTTGGATAATAATGATGATAATGGTATTCCACGAGATCGATTTATGAAACTATGGGAAATTCTATATGATTTATATTTAAAGTTTAATGATGAGTTAACTAATAGAGGTCTCTCCTATTCTGGTCGTTCCTATAAAGATGCGTCAGAGAAAATAGCAAAAATTTCAGCAAATGAGTTAACTTATAAAAGATATATTTTTGTAGGTTTCAATGTCTTGTCATCGTCGGAAATTAAAATATTTGAAAGGTTAAAAGAGATTGACTGTGCTGATTTTTATTGGGATTATAATTCCCCCGTTTATAATTGTGAGTACAATAAGGCAACTCGTTTTATTCGCAAGTATATAAAATTATTCCCATCAAACTATAATATTGACAATGATAAGATAGAAACATTGCCCAATATCAATATTATAGGTATCCCTTCTAATGTAGGTCAGGTTAAAGAAGCAGGTAAGTTGCTGTCAGAATTATGTGCCAATAAAAAGATTACTGATATAGAAAATGCCTTAAATACGGCTATAGTATTGCCTGATGAAAATTTGTTTATCCCATTAATACATTCATTGCCTGAAAATTTCAATGCGGTAAACATAACGATGGGATATCCAATGAGATTTACTCCTGTATCTGCTTTAATGAAGGCAATTGTATCAATGCAACTTCGATTACGAAAATTAAAAGGAGAATATGTCTTTTATTATGAAGATATTCAGAATGTTTTGGCTCAGCCACTAATTAGGACTGTTGCGAATATAGAGTGTGAGCAAATACAAAATGATATATCACAAAACCGATTATTCAATATTTCGGCGGAATATCTAAAGAAAAAATATCCACGATTGGAGGTGTTATTTACTCCTGTAAAAGACATAAAAGATTTTAATAAAGTATTTGCTTATGCGATTTCATTAATTGAGTTTATTAGACAAAATCTCTCAGAAGTAAAACATTCTACTCTTGATGTTTTATTCTTAGCTCGATATACTCAAGCGTTGCAATCATTAAACCAATTAGTCGGGAAATATAAAATAGAGATGAAAGAACACACATTCTTTCATCTAATTGAGCGGGCTATATCATCAGATACGATAAATTTTGAGGGAGAGCCATTAAAAGGGCTTCAGATAATGGGGGTATTGGAAACACGTGCATTAAATTTTGAAAATGTAATAATGTTATCGATGAATGAACGAGTGTTTCCCCGTAAACATTTTTCGCGTTCATTTATTCCAGATGCTCTTCGTCGAGGGTATGGAATGTCAACTATTGAATTTCAAGAAAGTATATATGCCTACTATTTTTATCGATTGATTTCTCGTGCGACTAATGTGTATTTACTATATGACGCTCGCACTGCCGGAGTCAAGAGTGGTGAAATGTCGAGGTATTTGTATCAGTTAAAATTTTTATACCCCCAAAATACTATAAAAACATCACTTGTTGATTATGGAATCCGTTCCACTCGTCGAGATGGGATTATAATACCTAAGACTAACGAAATTATAGAAAAACTCAATAAATTTCGGATTGAGGGATCAGGTAAAGCATTATCAGCAAGTGCCATAAAAAAATATTGCCATTGTCCATTACAATTCTATCTTGAAATAATTGAGGAATTGAGAATTGAAGATGAAGTTAAAGAGTATATGGATGATATTACCTATGGAAATATTGTTCATGCTGTGGCTGAAAAACTATATAAAGGTCTTGATGGTATTGAGATTACAGAAACGGTGCTTGAGCGAGTAAAAAATAGCACTGCAATGTTATCCAACGAGATAACAATGGCAGTGAATGAACATTATAATAAGCTTGGCAAGAATAACGATACTGAATTATATGGCGAAGCAAAAGTACTTGCTGAAATAATGCTCTATTCAATAACGGAATTACTTGAGCGCGAGAAACAGTTTACCCCTATTGTTTTTAAATCTGCTGAAGAAAAAATGATAGGTCGCTATAGTGTATCCCCCGATTTGACAATAAATATTAAACTATTTATTGACCGAGTTGACACTGCAATGGTTAATGGTTGTGAACAATTACGCATAGTTGATTACAAAACCGGTAGTGATAAAACATCTGTTTCGTCATTTGACCCTGTTTTTGATAGTGCTAATGCTGATAATAATGGCGCAATATTGCAAATGTTTGTATATTGTAATTTCTATGCAGCATTGCAAAACTATGATGGACCTATTCAGCCCATTATCTATAAATTACGCACATTGAAAACCGAAGGGTTAAAACCGATAATTATCGGCTCAAAAAAAGATGCAAAACCAGTTTACGATTATAGAGATTTTAACGACGAATTTCTTCCATATTTGCATGATACATTAGAGGAAATATTTAACCCTCAAATTCCGTTTGCTCAAACTAAAAACGATGACCATTGCAAATATTGCAGTTTTAAAACAATTTGCTCTAAATAATTTGCTCTGATGTCAGGTCTCTATATTCATATTCCCTATTGTCACTCAAAATGTGCCTATTGTGATTTTTTGTCAACACCACGAGCCGACACAATGTCGCAGTATATTGATGTGCTGATTAAGGAATTTGATATGCGAGTTTCTGAAATTCTCGGAACGTTTTCGACTATTTATATAGGTGGAGGAACCCCATCAATTTTGCCTATAGTATTGCTTAACAAGTTAGTAAAACATATTTCAAAATATGTCAACATTAATACGTTAGATGAATTTACGATA
>JAFXGB010000135.1 GCA_017520235.1 Muribaculaceae bacterium
GCGAGCAATGCGATCGGCCGCGGCGATTCCTATGCGTTTAGGCACAAGTTCGCCAAGAACAAGGGTGAGATATGTTACAATTATGAGTATTGTTATTTGTGCTATTTTGGGAGCTATTGATGCGCTTACCCCAATTTTAGTGAGGATATGCCTAAAGTCATTGGCAAGAGCATCGCCCGAAAACATACCGGTTAATATTCCTATCAGCGTGATACCTATTTGTATTGTGGATAAGAAGATATCGGGGTCAGATGCTAATTTGATAACAGTTTGTGCTCCCTTGTTGCCTTTCTCACTATCTTTCTCGAGTTTTGTTCTTCGAGCCGATAATATGGCAATTTCCGACATAGAGAATATCCCATTAAGCAATATTAGCCCTATGATAATTATAATTTGATTCATTATAGGCTCTTTTTGTAGGCTCTACGGCGACGATGTTGACGATAATCGAAGTATTCCCATTGACGTTGAACGTTGGAGTTCTCCTCGAGTTCGATATTACTTTCGGCCCATTTATATCCGTGGCGAATGTAGCCGGGAAGAAGATCGGTGAATAGAAGAGCATTCACACCCTTGCCCAAGTATTCTTTTGATATGGCAATGAGCATCAAGTCGACGGTGTCGGTTTTACCTTGCATTGCATTCCACAAGTGCCACCAACCCATAGGGAATAATTTGCCTTGACCCTTTTGAAGTGCGCGAGAGAACGAAGGCATAGAAATTCCCACACCTACCAATTTGTCGTTTTCGTCGACAATAACACTCACATCTTCTAATCGCAAGAAACTGAGATACATGCCTATGTAGTAGTCGATTTGGCGTTGAGTCAATGGAGAGTATCCATAAAGTTTATCGTAGGCATCGTTGATGAGCTCAAAAAGAGCTTGGCCATATGTGTCTTTGAGTTTTTTGCGAGAAGTGAATTTTACGGTGCGAAGGTTGAATTTTCGGCGCACAATGTCGGCGATACGTTGATATTTATCGGGCACCGCATCGGGAATTGTGATGCGAAACTCCACCCAATCGGCATCTTTTTCAAAACCCATACGTTCCATGTGTGTGGGATAATATGCGTGGTTGTAGATAGTTGCCATTGTGCCAAGTTCATTAAAGCCTTCGGTGAGCATTCCTTCGTGATCCATATCGCTAAAGCCCATAGGCCCAACAATCGAGGTCATGCCTTGTTGGCGGCCCCAATCTTCGGCAGCCTTAAAGAGAGCATCAACCACTTCATTGTCGTCGATGAAGTCAATCCAACCAAATCGCATGGTCTTTTCGCCTGTGCGTTGATTTACTACATCGTTGATAATTGCAGTGATGCGTCCCACGGGTTTGCCGTCGCGATAGGCCATAAACGACTGCGCACGACAAAAATCAAATGCAGGGTTTTTCTTGGGGTTTAATGTGTCAATCTCGTCAAAAATCAACGGGGGCACATAGCAATCATTGCCTTTATATAAATCTATTCCAAATTGAACGTATTTCTTTAGTTCGCTTTTTGTAGGATTAATAGCTCTTACTTCGATTGACATAGTGTGATATTGTTTTCAAATTGAGTGGTTGTAGTGTTAAACGATGTTTGCTCATTAAGCTTGGTAGGTTTGCTGACTATAAGCCAGGTTAAGAACATTATCATTAACACTAAAAATATAATAATTAGTAAATATAAACGATTACCCGATCGACGTTCAAGAGCCAGATGAAGGTCTTGTACATCACGATAACGACGTGATTTGTTGGGGTCGGTGCATCGTTCGGCGATTTTTCTTAAATTGGGATAATTGTCCTCAACGCTATCAAGAGCTTCCTTGAGGACCATTCCATAGTTGTATATATCGTCGGCAGCATCAGTGGGTTCAAGGTGGTCTTTTTGATCAAACCCC
>JAFXGB010000012.1 GCA_017520235.1 Muribaculaceae bacterium
ATTCATTTGTTGAATAGGAGGAACTGTAGTTTGTTGCTTTTTCTGTTGCATTGAGTTTTTATTCTTTCTTAAACGAGAACCGACATCTTTGGGTTTTGACCTTCTTTGTTGACGATTTTGGAACTGCACACCTTGCATCTGATAATTAGCCACATCAACACCTACATTTTGTGCTTTTTCCGCTCCTTCTGTTGCATTATAAATATCTTGTCGTATTCGTTGATTTGTTACGGATTGCATTCTAATATTTGCAGCGGCTGTGGTGGCATTGACTTGCCATTGCTCTTTTTCTCGTTTTTTTCGTTCTCGTTCAGCCGCAATTCGTGCCTGCTCCTTGGCAGCATTCAGCCTACGTTGTCGAAATTCCGGACTTGGAGTATAGTAACTCCTTTGTTGACTATTCCCACCTTGCTGATTCTTTTTAGGCGCGACATTCCCTGACGTTGCATTATCTACTGCAATTTGAACACCACCCCTAATAGATTCAATCTTACTTTGAGTATTAGATGTACCATCAGGATTTATACGATCAATCCAATACCCATTTGCGATATTCTTCTTATTATACACATGTACCCGAACCGGATCATTTGTACTTAGGGGTTTTTCAATTTCTATAGGATCAAACGTTATGTCTTTATCCGGTTGTCTAAACGTGGAAAAATCAAGTCTTCCAAAATTCATGCTACCTTGCGCGCTCGTGTCATGAGTCAGTATTATAATACTGAAACTGCTTAATACTATTTTCGTGAATAATCTCATTTTATATTGGTTTAATCATTAGTAATAAAATAATTATCGGCTCTCAAGCGCAATTCAGTCAACACATTTGAGTTATGTTCTTGAACATAATTTTCATAAGGGAATTTATCTCTATTATATTTTTTCTTAATAATTTTTCTGGCTTTTTTCCAACCTTTTTCAAAGGATTTAAAACGACGTCGTTTTTCCTCAAAACTCGCAATATCCATATCATCAGAACATTGCGGATGACAGCCTTTAGTAATAAGATACAAATCCTCATCAATATTACATCTATAATATCTCACATGTGCAGTATGCGTTTTTATTTTGGGGTTATTAATATTATTTGATTTCACTTCAACATTGGCAAACGATATTATTCCTTCTATCAAATTAGGATTAACAAGGGTTATGGACATCTCCCTACGAAATACATAAGCCTTTGCGACAGATAATTGGTCAAATATAGCATTAGCACTTGCATCTACGAGATTAGCAAGTGCGTTATACCCTATCTTTTCACCTATTGAATATTGTTCTCTTGTCAACTCACCTTCCACCATTGCATGCGCTTCTTGTACTGTTTGGCGCAAACCGGCAAGAAGAACAGGCTGAGCTGTTGCATTTCGTTCATTTCCCCATGACATATAAATTGTTTTCTCTTCTTCATAACACTCTGTTGTATATACATGAAATCTCATTCGCTTAAACAAATTCTCTTTCATTCTATATCTGCCATGGTGTTTTTTAGGAGTTTCAGCAGAATAATAGCCCGTAAAATATCCCTGTGAAGAAATTGACAAAAATGTAGGGATCTTCCATTTCGTATCATTTTCTTGCAACAATTCCGTATCTAATACCCAAAACTCATCACCTTTAAAGTATTCCAAAAATGAGGTTTCATCAAACTCATATTTACGATAAACTCCGCTTAATCGGTATCGTGCATCTGCCAATTCCTGATTATAATCTAGTTTATTCCTTGATGCATACGCTTCCAATTGTTTGATCCGCACCTCAATTGTATAGCTATCATATTTTTCTGAAGCTATTACTATATCATTATAATATAATGCGCCTAAATTTTCATCATTAGCATCTGCTATTGCATAATAACATTCTGTCAAAGCATTAGCCAAGATCTCTTGCTCTGCTTCATAATACTCTGCGATTTTATCATACAGATCTGATAAAAATATTGTCTTTTCAAACGATGATAAATGAGAATAAATACTCTCAAGTTCAGATTTTATTCTTGATACATTATTTCTATTCTCAATTATAACATTATTGATATTGCGCGTTAATTGTCCAGCCAACGCTGATGAAGAAAACACATAACACAACAATATTATCATCGCACTAACCGAGACTTTTATTTTCATAATGAAAAATTATAACACGGAAATGGAAAAGATTAGATCCTCTCCATTTCCAGATAAATATCATTAGAAACTACAAATGCGAACAGTCAAACCTACCTCAACATTCCAAGCAAATTTTGTATGTTCATCAGTATCTGTATCCATCGCATTTTTTATTTCTCCCCATCCGACACCACCTCCTGCAAAAACTCCAAATCGCTGACTATCACCAAACCAATGAGTATAATCCATGTCTATCATAAAACTTAAGCCTTCCCATGCTGCATTTTCCGCAAAAGAAAAACCAAGAGAGAAATCACTATTTGGCTCATATCCACCAAAAGAGAAATATAAGCCTAATCCGGCATGCCATAGTAGTTTATCTTTATTAACGCCATCCATCAGCCAATCTTTACCAACGCCACCATACAACAAAAAGCCTCCGGCACACATGCGCAATCGGGCAAATTCACCATAGCCTTTTGATGCACCAAGAGCCATGTGCAATCCCGGATAAGCGTTTCCATCCTCATATGAAGCTCTAATAGCTGCCATACTTGCCAGTCCTTCCCCTATTTGCCTTCCTGCATTATATCCACTTGAATTTGATCTATAATCATCTGAACTACTGCTATATGAATTCGAAGAAGAAGATGATGATGATTTATACAACATACTAAAACGATAGTATCTGTAATGGTATTTATTGGTAGAAGAACTGGATGATCCAAGAGGAACAACTATTCGATTACCATATTTATCAAATGCCTCTCTAACGCTGGTTATTTCCGGAATCGTATATTCATCCCATACTTTATACGTTTCTCCATTACTACATTTTACGGTAATCGGAGTTTCTAAATCTCCCTCAACAATAAGATAAGTCGCTTCGTCATAAGCAAAAGAAGAAAAGCTGGTAACAACCAAAAGGACAAAAGTTAATAAATATTTCATATCACATATGGTATTTATGAATGGACAAATCCTCCAATCCATTCCATAAATAAAAAAGCGTGAGGATCTGTACTTTGCTACTCGTCCCACGGTTCAAGGCCTTCGCATTGCCCATCGTAGTTGAACGAGCAACGCAGAAGCCCACGCCTATATATGTAAAAACTACATCATACCTATAGCTTTTCACAAAACCATAGCATGCGAGAAAATACATACACACGGGCATCTACCATTGCTTCATTCTTGACTACGATTAGAGTTTGCGAAGTTCTGAACCGTCAAGAATCAAACGCTTAGTAAACGCTTTTCATATTGTTTACTATCCCACCCACATATCCTCAACATAGGGCTCTGCAAGTGTATAGTAAAAACAAAATTATGTAAATTTTTGCTTATCTGCAATTATTATATAAAAAAACGAGGGCGATTAAATCGTCCTCGTTGTGACTCCGACAGGATTCAAACCTGTAACCTTCTGATCCGTAGTCAGATGCTCTATTCAGTTGAGCTACGGAGCCCTCTAAAATATGAAACAAAATTGTGACTCCGACAGGATTCAAACCTGTAACCTTCTGATCCGTAGTCAGATGCTCTATTCAGTTGAGCTACGGAGCCATTTTGCTTGTTTGCGAGTGCAAAGTTAGCGCAAATTATTTTATCTACAAAGCTTTTTTACAATTATTTTTCATAGCATTTTATATCAAGCTATCTTTTAATTAGTTAGAGGCACCATTTAACAACAGAACTCACCATAATATATCTGATTTATTTGTACCCACACTATATCAACGAACAAGAATTCAGCAAAACGCTTTTTCAGATGGGAAATTTATATTAATTTTGCACTTTAGTGCATTTAAATTTGCGTAAAAAAATTACTACAGAAATGAATAATTTAGGTCTGCTAAGATTTAAGCCATACTTTAAGACGGTGTTATGGGGCGGTAGTCGCATTACATCATTCAAAGGTATTCCACAGCACCAAGAGCCCATTGGCGAAAGTTGGGAAATATCCGGGCTTGAAGGATTTGAATCTGTAGTATCCGAAGGTGAACACACAGGAAAAACCATTGAACAATTATTAGAGTTACATGGTAACGATATTCTTGGGCGTCGCATTCATCGCATATATGGTAATAAATTCCCACTACTCATAAAATTCATTGACGCAAGCAAAGATCTATCAATCCAAGTACATCCCGACGATAGTCTCGCGGCTGAGCGTCATAATTGTTGGGGCAAAACAGAGTTGTGGTACACACTCGATCCTGAGCCGGGAGCCTACATTTACTCAGGATTACAATCAAGCATCACCCCTTCGCAACTAAAACAGCACATTGCCAACAATACATTTAGCGATGTACTTGCTAAATTCACACCTCGTCGTGGAGATTTATTCTATCTACCGGCAGGTCGCATACATAGCATTGGTGCAGGGAATTTAATTCTTGAAATTCAGCAAACATCAGATATCACATATCGTGTTTATGACTATAACCGTACTGACCTAAACGGAGAAAAGCGCGAATTACATGTCGATTTAGCTCTTGATGCTATAGATTTCAGAGTACATGAAGACTATATGAGACACATAGACCCTCTTATCAACAGAGAGATTGTGTTAAAGGAATGTCCGTTCTTCACTGCCACCTTAATAACAATAGATACTAATTTCCGTTTACAAGTATCTCGATACGATTCATTCCGCATCATTATAGCGACTCGAGGCGATGGGAAAATAAAGGATAATCAAGGGAACGAAGTTAAAATTAGGCAAGGAGAGACTATTCTCATTCCAGCCAAAACTCGTTGGGTGGATATTACGCCAAATAGCGATGACCTTGAAATAATTACTGCTTACATCCAATAAAAGGATGTCTCTCATTCACTTGTTCAACCCGGAAAATGACCTTGCTCTTGCCCATGGTAAAAGCAATTATACAGCACCTCCAAATGCGATGGCACTACATCATGCAGGTGAAGCGCTACCTTTTTGGTTTGCAAATTCTAATGACGCTGTTATTGCACCTAATTTAGATATAAAATGGCTCGAAGGGATAAAATCTAAGACAAATATCAAGGCATCTATTTTCAACCCATCAATACACACTATCGAATATAAAGCCCTCCCTTGGGGATGGTCTCTTGATGCGCTCAGACAATTAACAAACGCCGGTGTTGGCAATAATGCACTCATTCCATCATCTCAAATAGAGGGCATTCGACAACTAAGTCATCGTCGCACTACAATAGAAATATTATCAAGACTCAATGAAACGCTAACATTTCAGTTGCCACCCCTCCCCTTTGAAGCAAAAACGCCATACGATGTTATCGCATTTGCAAAAAAGCATAATGGCTGTTTCATAAAATCGCCATGGTCAAGCAGTGGGCGTGGGGTTGTTAATGCATCAACTTTATCAGAACGTGAGTTAATTCGTCGTGCCGAAGGGATAATTAAACGACAAGGTTCTATAATGTGCGAAGTGTCTTTAGACAAAAGAATAGATTTTGCAATGTTGTTTTATAGCGACGGAACAAGCGTAAAACAAATTGGCTACTCTCTATTTTTTACCGGGAACAGCACTGCATATTCGGGAAATATCGTAACAAGCGACACCCTCATTGAAAAGTATTTGTCAACAATGATATCAATCGAACAACTTCACAACACATCTTACGCTCTCGAGAGTGTGTTAACAGATATCATCGTCCCCAGATACACCGGATTCTTTGGCATTGACATGCTCATTTATAATGAAAACGGAGCTAATAAAATAGCTCCGTGTATTGAAGTTAATCTAAGAATGACAATGGGGATTGTCGCTTGGCATCTATATCAAAACCATTTAGCGCCAAATAGCGAAGCAGTCATGCGCGTTGAATATGGGAAAGATTCCTTTTATGAAAAAGAACCCATCTTTGAGGGCAAAAAATTAGTAGAAGGTTCTCTTAGCCTCATCCCACCGGGAACTAATTTTCACATTACATTAGACGCCAAAAGGGGTTCAAAAACGCTTCAGTTCAGTATATAGCCGATGTAATGGCAACCCCATTACATTATAATAGCTTCCATTAATATTCTTCACACCTATACACCCTATCCATTCCTGGATACCATAAGCCCCGGCCTTATCAAGAGGTTTAAACACAGAAACATATTCATCTATTTCATTGACATCCAATTCGGCAAACTCGACATGGGTCTCTACTGAGAATGACACCTGTTTTAGTTTTGAAGTAATAGCGACTCCGGTTATTACCTTATGATTATGTCCTGACAAGGACTTCAACATCGTTTTAGCCTCAATTTCATTTGCAGGTTTCCCTAATACGGTCCCATCATTAACAACAATCGTGTCAGCGGTGATCACTATCTCATTATCATCAAGACC
This sequence comes from Muribaculaceae bacterium, assembly GCA_017520235.1. Lineage (GTDB taxonomy): Bacteria > Bacteroidota > Bacteroidia > Bacteroidales > Muribaculaceae > RGIG4079. Next base: position 6,458 of record JAFXGB010000012.1, read on the forward strand.
ATTGACATAAGCTTCGGCTTTTTTTTGTGCAAGATATTCAGCGACCTCATCTGTTTTAATATTATCAGGATAGCTTTCATCAACATCTTTTCCTAAACATATATCAAACTCAAGGCCAAGCATAGCCAATAATTCCTTGCGACGAGGCGATGCACTTGCAAGCAAGAGTTTGTATCCGTTAAGATTTCTCAGCACATCCATTACCACCCAAAGGCTTTTGCAGTTGACATCCAATCGCCACGCACTCTCATTATTTGTTCAAGAAGATCTCGCCCAACGCCCTCTCCTCCTCTACAAGGAGAGATATATGTTGCAATTTCCTTAATATCATCTGCGGCATCGACAGGAGCTACTGACAACCCTACCATTTGCATCACCTCAAAATCAGGGATATCATCTCCAACATAAGCGACTTCTTCCGGGTTTAGACCATATTTCGCCATCCATTCTTTTAGGCATGGCACTTTTTGTCCTGCTTTCAGATAAATATCCTCTACTCCGAGTCCTGCAAAACGCACTCTAATTGCTTCTGTATCAGCTCCTGTGATGATTGCAATCTTATATCCATGTTTTACAGCAAGCTGTATAGCATATCCATCTTTTATATTTACCATACGCATGGGAACACCATTAGGATGCAATGGAATTGTTGAAGGAGATAACACTCCATCTACATCAAAGGCAATAGCCCTTATTAAACGCAAATCATAATTTATTCGACTCATCTATAGAAATATTATATTGTTTCATTATACTGCGCGAAAGCAGTTTATATATCTCTTTTTTATCGTCATCAAGCAAAGCCAAATGCCTTGTTATTGTATCGATATCTCCTCGTCGTGCAGGACCTGTCTGAGCATCAAAAGGAGATACTTTTGACACCTTGGCAAGTGTCTCTTTCAATAACGGCAACAGCAAATCAAATGAAAAATCGCCATCTTTCAACACTTCATCAGCAATTGACCACATGTGATTCACAAAATTACACGCAAATACTGCTGACGCATGAATACGTTTGCGACTGTCACTATCGGAACATCTGA
>JAFXGB010000136.1 GCA_017520235.1 Muribaculaceae bacterium
AGTACAAGTAATACCTCATATTACAAATGAAATCAAGAGCAATATCAAGCGACTTGGTGAAACAGGTAATTATGATTTTATTATTACTGAAATAGGTGGTACTGTAGGGGATATTGAGTCTCTTCCATTCCTTGAAAGCGTGCGCCAATTGCGTTGGGAACTTGGTCGCAATAGTGTTTGCATACATTTGACTTATGTACCATATGTCGCTGCTGCAAAAGAGTTGAAAACAAAACCAACACAACATTCGGTTAAGAAGTTGCAAGAATTGGGAATTCAACCTGACGTCCTTGTGTTGCGTACAGAGCAAAACATCGATACTGATGTACGTCGCAAAATCGCATTATTCTGCAATGTAGCGCCTGAGGCTGTTGTTCAATCAATTGACGTCCCAACTATTTACGAAGTGCCCATCAAGATGCATGAACAACACCTTGATGAGATTATATTGCGTCAAACAGGTGTTAGCTACAAAGGAGAACCTGATATGACATCTTGGATGCAATTCCTTGGCAAACTAAATGGAGCAGAAAAGAAAGTACGCATTGGGCTTGTCGGAAAATATGTAGAATTGCCTGATGCTTATAAATCAATCAATGAAGCTCTTATTCAAGCAGCTACTTATAACGACCGTAAATTGGAATTGGTGTTTATCCAATCAGAAAAACTCCATGATGGTAATATCGCTGAGACATTATCATCAATGGATGGCGTTTTGGTTGCACCAGGATCTGGTCAACGTGGCGTAGAGGGTAAGATTGTTGCGATGAAATGGTGTCGTGAAAATAACGTACCTACATTTGGCATCAGTCTTGGTATGCAATGTATGGTTGTTGAGTTTGCTCGCAATGTTGCAGGAATGAATGAAGCTTGTAGCACAGAGATGAATCCATCAACACCATACAATATTATTGACCCAATGGTAGATGTGAAGACTGCGTCAAGCATTGAGACAACACGATTGGGAGCATTTGATTGTAAGTTTAATAAGGATTCACGCATTGCACAGGCTTATAAGGCAACAGAGGTGAGTGAACGCCACCACAATCGCTATGAGGTAAATAATGCCTATCGTGAATGTCTTGAAAAGGGTGGATTGATGTGTTCAGGAGTTAATCCTAAAACGAACCTCATCGAGTCAGTCGAATTGCCTGATATGCGTTGGTATATTGGCGTTCAATTTCACCCAGAATATTCAAGTACAGTGCTTAATCCACACCCATTGTTTGTGGACTTTGTGCGTGCTGCAGTAGAATATAGCGAAGAAAAAGCATAATTAAAATAATTAATTACCTACTGGAATAATGGACAAAAATACACTACTTGGTCTCTTGTTAATGGGAGGCGTTATCCTCGGTTTTATGTGGCTTAATCAACCATCAGCCGAAGAGCTTGAACGCCGTCGACAAGAAGCTCAAGCTGAGTTGCAGGCTGCCCAACAGCAGGCAGTTGAACAGCAGATTGCATTAATTGCTGACACTCTTTCTCCTACAGAGATGGCGTTGATTGCCCCCACTATTAAACAATATGGTGTGGCAGACTCTATGGGGGGGTATGTAATTTCAACCTCAAATGTTAACTTGCGTTTGGATGGTGATGCAGTGAGCGGAATAATCAATGTTGAGGATACAACTATAAATGTGGCTGATGTCTTATCTAAGAAATTGGATAATGTGATGCCAAAGGTTGCGTCTAAGGCTGTTGCAACATTGAAATCAACAATCAATAGTTTCTCTAAATATCAAGAGTTTGCACAATATCTTACCGGCGATTCTATAACTGTAAAGTTGGAGAACGATTTGCTCGCACTCGATATTTCGACTAAGGGAGGCGCTATTTCTCGCGCTGAATTGAAACAATATTTGTCTTATGATAGCACAAATGTAGTTCTGTTTGAAAATGAGACTAACGATTTCAACTTTACATTGACTACTCTCAACCAACGTCTTGAAACACGTAATTTCTATTTTACTCCTATTCAAGAAAGTGATACGACAGTATTGATGTCGCTTGACTTGGGCAAAGGTGCCAAGTTTGGAATTCGTTACACTCTTCTTCCTGATAGCTACATTGTGAAGATGGATGTTGTTCAAGAGAATATGCAGGCGATTATCCCTATGAGCACATCTTCAATGGATTTACATTGGTATCAAAAGATGAGTCGTCATGAAAAAGGTCGCACATTTGAGGAACGCAACAGTGCTGTTTGTTTCAAGTATGCAGGTGATGCAGTAGAGGAATTATCGGCGCAAGGGGAAGATACAGAGGAAGTTAGCGAGCGCGTTAAGTGGATCGGATTTAAAAACCAATTCTTCTCATCGGTAATAATTGCGAAAGAAAACTTTACAAGTGCTAAGCTTCAATCGAAGGATCTTAAAGAGACTACACAAAAAACATTCCTTAAGGATATGACAGTCGATGCTTCAATGGAATATTCGTCAGCGTCTCCTGTTGCAGCATCTTTTGACTTGTTTCTTGGCCCTAATTTATATCCTTTATTGTCAGATTATGATGAGCAATTATCCTCTGAAGAGGAATTGGACCTGACAAAATTAATTCCACTTGGATGGACTCTGTTCCGTTGGATAAATACGATAATTATCATTCCGGTATTTACATTCCTTGGTGGATTTATTGAGAATTATGGTATTATAATCTTATTGCTTACTTTATTTATCAAGATTATTCTATTCCCATTCACTTATAAGAGCTACATGTCGCAAGCAAAGATGCGTGTTCTTGCTCCTGAAATTAAAGAAATTAATGATAAATATCCTGGCAAAGAAAATGCAATGGTGCGTCAACAAAAGACAATGGAATTGTATAGCAAAGCGGGTGCAAGTCCATTCTCAGGTTGCTTGCCAATGTTGTTGCAAATGCCTATTCTGATTGCGATGTTCACATTCTTCCCATCATGTATTGAGTTGCGTGGCGAGTCGTTCCTTTGGGCTAAGGACTTGTCAGCACCTGATGCAATTTTCTCATGGGATGTACAGATACCATTCATTTCAAGTACATTTGGTAATCATGTGAGTCTATTCTGCTTGTTGATGACAGTAACAAATATAATCTATACTCGCATCAATATGCAAAATCAGGCTCAAACATCATCAATGCCCGGAATGAAGATGATGATGTACTTGATGCCGGTAATGTTCTTGTTCTTCTTTAATGACTACGCGTCAGGTTTGAGCTATTATTATTTTCTTTCATTGTTGATTACAATCATTCAAACTTACTCATTCCGTTTCATTGTTGATGAGGAAAAAGTGAGAGCACAAATGAAGGAAAATGCAAAGAAACCTCGTAAGAAAAGTGGGTTCATGGCACGTCTTGAAGAAGCGCAACGCCAACAACAAGCAATGTTGCGTGAACAAGAAAAGCGTAAAAAAGGAGGTAAACGTTAAGATTTAACCCTATATAATTGAAAGGAGCTGTGCATTTTGCATGGCTCCTTTTTTGTGGTTGAAGGGTAGTTTAACAATAAATAACCACCTATAAGCAGTTTATATTAGTTGATAATTGTCTATGTTTATCCGTTTTTGTAACTTTGAAGTGCAGAAAATGGTCAAAATGAAATTATATACAGTTGTATTTTTATTATTAGCATTGATGGCAAGTTCATGCAATGCCGGCTCGAAAAACAAGAAAGCCGACAATGTATCGGCTCGACAATCTATTGCTACGATAGAGTTCAATGCTGATAGCGCTTACAACTTTGTGGAAAAACAGGTTGATTTTGGTCCTCGTGTGCCTGGCTCAGAAGGACATCAACAATGTGCCGGATGGCTTGTTGATAAATTAAGTCTTTATGGTGCCGATACTATTATTGAACAAAAAACAATTGTTACGGCATTTAATGGCGATAAACTCCCTATAAATAATATCTTTGCGCAGTTTAATAAAATAGCGCAAAAGCGAATTCTTTTACTCGCTCATTGGGATACCCGTCCATGGGCCGATGCTGAGAAGGATAAATCAAAGCATAATATTCCCATTCCGGGAGCCAATGATGGTGGTAGTGGAGTTGGAGTACTTCTTGAAATAGCTCGTTGCTTAGGCGAAAAACAGCCAACAATAGGGGTTGATATCTTATTTACTGATGCTGAAGACTATGGCGCATCGGGTGGTGATGATAAATCGTGGTGTCTCGGTACACAATATTGGGTAAAAAACATGCCTTATGAGGTGGAACAACTGCCGATTTATGGCATCTTACTTGATATTGTTGGTGGTATCGATGCCAAATTTCATCGTGAATATTTTTCAGAAAGATTTGCTTCACGCATAAACGATAAGGTGTGGGCTATGGCCAATGCTTCAGGATATAGTTCTCGTTTTATAAATCGCACTGAAGGGGCAGTTACAGATGACCATTATCACATCAGTATGGCAGGAATTCCTTGTATAGACATCATTGAGTGTGCTAATCCTATGACGGGATCATTCCCTCCCACATGGCACACATTGAAAGATGACATGAACTCAATTGATAGGAATTCATTGAAAGCAGTGGGACAAACAGTTTTAAACACAATATATAACGAACAGGCTCAATAGCCTTTAATTTGAATAGAAATGACAATAAATCAAATACAAGACGAAATAGTTGATGAATTTTCAGATATTGAAGATTGGATGGATCGTTATGCCTATATTATAGATTTGGGCAACGCTCTTCCCGCAATAGATGAAAAATATAAAACTCCTGCTCACATCATCGAGGGATGTCAGAGCCGAGTGTGGTTAAATGCTGAGATGGTAGGCAACAAAGTCGTATATGCTGCCGATAGCGATGCTATAATCGTCAAAGGGATTATCTCTTTATTGATAAAAGTTTTGTCGGAACACACCCCCGATGAAATTCTTAATGCAGAGTTATATTTCATTGATAAGATTGGGCTATCGGAACACTTGTCCCCAACACGAAGCAATGGTCTTGTGGCAATGGTTAAGCAGATAAGAATGTATGCCCTTGCGTTCAAGGCGAAACAACAAGCAGAAAATTAATATTAACACCTTAAATAAAAATTACAATTATGTTTAAAAACCATCCCAAAGGACTTATTCCTACAGCTCTTGCCAACATGGGCGAGCGTTTTGGATTTTATGTGATGATGGCGATTTTGACACTATTCTTAATGTCAAAATTCAATCTTGACGGTTCACAAGCCGGAGTTTATTATTCAATCTTCTATTGCTCAATTTACATCTTGGCTCTTGTCGGTGGTCTCATTGCTGATAAGACAAAGAACTATAAAGGCACAATTATCGCCGGTCTTCTTGTAATGTCATTAGGATACGCTCTATTGGCAATTCCTGCATTGATTACAACTGAAATTATTGCTCTTGGTGCATTGTTAGTAATCGCATTTGGTAATGGCTTGTTCAAAGGGAACTTGCAGGCTGTTGTAGGGCAATTATATGATAATCCTAAGTATAGCGCTCGTCGTGATGCCGGATTCCAAATTTTCTATATGTTTATTAATATAGGTGGTTGTGTTGCTCCGTTTATTGCAACATGGGTGCGCAACACATTTGTAAAAATGCAAGGATTTGCCTATAATGCCGATCTTCCCGGACTTTGTCATAAATATCTTGATGGGCAACTTGACGATACTACCAAGTTCCAAGAATTGGCAACAATAGTATCTAATGGAGTTGCGCCTACTGACTTGACTGTATTTGCTAATAGCTATCTTGATGCGTTTAATACAGGATTCCACTATGCATTTTCTGTTGCTATCGTTGCAATGTTGATATCGCTTGTTATTTTCTTGGCAAACAAAAAATCGTTGCCAAATCCTGCAAATAAAGATGCCAAAGCAGTTGAGGTGTCTAAAGACGAAATTCGTCAAGATGCTAAGGAAATTAAGCAACGCATCCTCGCATTGTTTGCAGTGTTTGGTATTGTTATTTTCTTCTGGTTCTCATTCCACCAAAATGGTTTGACATTGACAATGTTTGCTAAGGACTATACATTGTTAAAGATTGGTAGCATGGAAATCAGTGCTGAGATCTTCCAATCAGTAAATCCATTTATAGTTGTATTCTTGACTCCTGTGGTAATGTGGATTTTTGGTGCATTGGCTAAACGTGGTAAAGAGCCTTCAACACCTAAGAAAATTGGTATAGGTATGGGTATCGCCGCACTTGCCTATGTAGTGATGACTATCGCATCATTGTCTTTGCCAAATTATGTTGCAATCGAAAACTCTCCACTTGCCGATGCAGCACGTGTAACACCATGGGTTTTATTCTCAGTTTATTTCATCTTGACAATTGCCGAATTGTTCATCTCTCCACTTGGACTTTCATTCGTGTCAAAAGTAGCTCCTGCTCACCTTCAAGGGTTGATGCAAGGATGTTGGTTGGGTGCAACAGCTGTAGGTAATGCTGCATTGTTCCTTGGTGCCATGATGTATGAAAAGATCTCTTTGGCTGCAACATGGAGCGTCTTTGCAATCGTTTGCTTCATCTCTATGGCATTAATGCTTTGTATGGTGAAATGGCTTGAAAGAGTAGCAAAATAAGAAAATAAATTAGTCAACATAGAAAGCCACTCGATAACATCAGAGTGGCTTTTTGTATATTTGCAATTTATTGAGTAACTTGCAAGAAAATTCAGAAAAACTATAACGACATGAGAAATTTTACAACGGTAAATGATATAGGCAATCTGCAAGATGCCGTTAAAGAAGCTTTGGAGGTAAAAGCCAACAGATTTGCGTATAAACATTTAGGGGAAAATAAAACGCTATTGATGATATTTTTCAATTCCTCTTTGCGCACTCGATTGAGTACCCAAAAGGCAGCACTAAATCTGGGCATGAACGTTATCGTTCTTGATGTAAATCAGGGTGCTTGGAAATTGGAAACTGAACGTGGCGTAATCATGGATGGTGATAAGCCTGAACACCTTCTTGAAGCTATCCCTGTGATGGGGTGCTACTGCGATATTATAGGTGTGCGCTCATTTGCTCGCTTTGAGTCTAAGAAAGATGATTACGAAGAAAAAATCATAAATCAATTCATTAAATATTCAGGTCGTCCGGTCTTTTCAATGGAGGCTGCTACACGACATCCATTGCAATCGTTTGCCGACTTGATTACTATCGAGGAGTTTAAAACTGTAGAGCGTCCTAAGATTGTAATGACATGGGCGCCTCACCCCAAGGCATTGCCACAAGCTGTGCCTAATTCATTTGCCGAATGGATTAATGCTACTGGCTATGAGTTTGTGATTACTCACCCTGAAGGTTATGAACTTGATCCACAATTTGTGGGCAATGCACGAGTGGAATATGACCAAGATAAAGCTCTTGCCGGAGCCGATTTCGTATATGCTAAAAACTGGAGCGCATACACTGATCCCAATTATGGAAAAGTGTTGAGCCAAGATCGCTCATGGACCGTTACAACTGAAAAAATGGCATTGACCAATAATGCTTATTTCATGCACTGCTTGCCGGTGCGTCGCAACATGATTGTCAGCGATGATGTGATTGAAAGCGAACGCTCAATCGTTATTCCCGAAGCTGCCAATCGTGAAATCTCAGCTCAAGTTGTTCTTAAACGCATCCTTGAAGGATTACAATAATGCTGTTGCAAAGTCTTTCCATAAACAACTTCAAAAACATAGCGGAGGCTCGACTGGAGTTTTCTCCCAAGGTGAATTGTTTCTTGGGGAACAATGGCATGGGAAAGAGCAACCTATTAGATGCGGTATATTATTTGAGCTTCTGCAAAAGTTTCTCAGGCGTTCACGACTCGTTGCTGTTGAAACGAGGCGAGGAATACAGCCTTGTGCAAGGTCGTTACTTGCGTCGCGACATTGAGGAGGAATTGTCGTTGGGATTTGCCAAGAATAAGCGCAAATCACTGAAACGAAAAGGGAAAGAATATCAAAAACTTAGCACTCACATTGGGAGTTTCCCGCTAGTGATGGTCTCGCCTCAAGACATTGACCTGATACGTGGAGGGAGTGAGGAACGTCGTCGCTTTATGGATATGGTGATATCGCAGAGCGACCACCGCTATCTTGATGAGCTGATAAGATATAATCGCTGCCTTGAACAGCGCAACAAGTTGCTGCGTGATGGTGCCGTTGACCATGGACTGTATCTCGCAGTGGAAATAACCATGAGCATGGCTGCCGAGTATATCAACAAAGCACGACGCCAATGGGTGGAACAGCTCACTGTGATGTTTGACAAATACTATCGGGCGATTGCCGGCGACAACGAGATTGTTCATTTGAGCTATCGCAGTTCGTTGAATGGCGAAGGTGTTACGATGGAAACATTGCTTGATGAGGCACGTCGTCATGACGAGATAGTGAAATATACCACCGTAGGACCTCATCGTGATGACATAGAGATGGAATTGTCGGGAATGCCCATGCGTCGCACAGGCTCTCAGGGACAATGCAAGACCTATACTATTGCTTTGCGTTTGGCTCAATATGATTTCTTGCATCAGGCAGCAGGAATGAAACCATTGCTATTGCTTGATGATATATTTGACAAACTTGATGCTTCGCGCGTGGAACGCATCATGGAGGTCGTTACGCAATCCTCATTCGGTCAGATATTTATCACCGACACCAATCGCACACACTTAGATGAAATCATGACTCGCACAGGCGGAGACTACCGCATGTGGGAGGTGGCCGATGGTTGTTTTGAACCCATAGCATCAACAATTGAATGAAACGTCGTTATCCCGAACTCATAGGAAATATAATAGAGAAGGCACTGAAAGAGAACGAAATTAGTTCCTCTCTGAATGAGCAAAAAATCAGCTACTTGTGGCCTGAAATTGTTGGCCCCGGGATAAATCGTTACACAACACGCCGTTTCGTTGAGTCAGGAACATTGCATGTGTTTATCTCGTCGGCATCTTTAAAGAACGAACTGCAATACATGCGCTCGCATCTCATTGAAGAACTGAACAAAGCTGCCGGCTCTGATGTTATTAATAAGATTGTAATTCATTAAACTGAATAAAAATGAAAACCGATATACCTGCATCAACCAATCCTCGAGTACCAGCTTCACAATTTGCTTTTCGTCATAGCATCCCTGTACAGATGCGTTTTAACGACATCGATATGCTTGGACATCTAAACAATAGCGTTTACTTGGAGTTTATGGATATTGGTAAATCGAGTTATTTTAAGGCTGTATTACCTCAACGCATCGACTGGAAGCAGATAAACGTCGTTATCGTAAACATAAATTGCGATTTCTTCGCTCCTGCATATTTTCATGAACCACTTGAGGTAATGACAGCGGTAACATCGGTATCAGAACGCAGTTTCAAACTCGAACAGCGCATCGTAAATTCCAAGACCGGAGAGGTCAAATGTATAGGGCATACTATCATGGCGGGCTTTGATGTGAAAACAGCTCAATCAGCCCCCATCTCTACCGAATGGATTGAAGCCCTCACCGCCTTTGAGCAACGCACCCTAAGAAATTAGAGCTGAAAAATGAAAGTTGAAAGATGAGGATGGAGATTTTATTTTTCATCTTTTCTTTTTCCTTTTGTTTAACCCACTCCGAGGGAGGTGTTGTTGAGGAGGATTTCGATTTTGGAATCATCTTTAAGGGTGGAGTAGAGTTCTTGCTCAAACCATTGTGCGAGTTCTTCGTCACGTTTTAGTGCTGTGCCGTTGTTACAAAAGAGATTTACGCTCATGTATTCAAAATGCGCGCGTGCAATGTCGATGTCCTCGATAATATGTTCCTTTGTCTCCCCTTGGGTGCAACATAGCAGGCACACTCCTCGAAAATATTGTGCAATATCTTCGGGACTGACATCTGATGCGATTCCTTTGTTCCAGCGGTTGCGCAATTCTGCATCAAAAGTCTCTACGCCACAGCGGAATTTTACGTTTGCCGGGGCAAACTGCCGGGCAAATGAGGCAAGGTGATGGCGGTACATATAGTGCGCCTCAAACCACAACGTGTGGATTTCTTTCTCCTTCACTATCTGTTTGATTAGTGCGATTGTGTCGGCATCAAGTTCGAGTGCCGAGCCGGAGTTTATGATGTCAAGCACGCCATATTGCCCGGTAACCTGTTGCAGTACATGGCGATTGGTCTCAAAGGGGTTGTCGCTCACGTCGTGATAGTAGTCACAGAATGTGCATTTGCGCCAGCGACAACCGGAGCCTTGCAGTAAAATAAATTCACGAGGGAATTTGGTGGTTATGAGGGAGTAACGCTCCACGTTAGGCGGCTTTGAGACGTCTTTTAATATAATTAATAGCGGCATAGGCGAGAGGTGTGCCAAATACCGCTTCAATCAACAATTTTGCGCAATATTGGAACGCAAGCATCATGAACAACTCGCGTGTAGAAACAACTCCGAGGAATGCAATCAACACGAATGGCAAGGTGTCAAATAGATACCCTATTGCCGAACTGCCTATTGTGCGCAACCACAACCATCGTCCGCGAGTTTTGATTTTGATCTTCTCCATGAACCATGCATTTGACAACTCGCCGAGCAGAAATCCTGACAGCGAGCCAAGCACGATGCGAGGCACATAGTTGAAAACGTGGTTATAGGCATTTGCTGTTTCTCCAAAATATTCGGGCGAGGTGAGCCACACCCCCACTTGGGTGCATGCCACCAAAATGATGTTGCACACAAATGTTAGCCAAATGATTTTGCGAGCAGTACGGTATCCCCATATTTCTGTGAGGACATCGCCGAGCATATATGCAAAGGGGAAAGTGATTGTTCCGGCATCAAAATAAAACAGGTCGGCAATACCTATTACCTTGACTGCCATGATATTTGAAACGAGATATAAGGTTACAAACAGAGCTGTAACCACCATCAACGGAGTGCCGTCGATTTTTCGGTTTTTGAAAGGGTTTTCCGATACCTTATCCCTAATGTAGTGTTAATTTCGCTACAAAGATACAAAGTAAAATTGAAAGTTGAAAATTGAGAGTTTCCTACCACCTCAGCACTTGATAATACCCCTCAGTCGCTTTGCGCCAGCTCCCCTAATCTAAGGGAGTAGCTTTTTGTTGATAGTCAATGGCTTAGGTGTGTTTGAACAGCTCTCTCCCTAAGGTAGGGAGAGTACGGCAATGCCGGGAGAGGGTATGATATACTAGAATCGGATTTAAAAGTAATACCCCTCAGTCACGTTGTGCCAGCTCCCCTACATTAGTGGAGTAGCTTTTTGTTGATAGTCAAATGTTTAGATGTAATATTAGCTCTCTCCCTAAGGTAGGGAGAGTACGGCATCGCCGGGAGAGGGTATGAAAAAAGTTAATCTGAGTGTGTAGAATGCTAATGAATGACAAGACTATTTCTCTTGATTTATGCCATTGATTCGGTAAGGTCCTAAATAGAAATGTAACAAGAAATTTAGTATATTTGTATATACTTTCATTGATTAGGTTATGGATTATAATGCACCCAAAATGAAATTGCTACGCAAAAACTTGCGTAATAATGGAACTTCAGCAGAAGCTACATTATGGAATGCTCTAAAATGCCGACAAATAGATGGATTCAAATGGAGAAGGCAATATTCAGTAGGGTCATATATTTTAGACTTTTATTGCGTTGAGGCGAGATTGGGAATTGAGCTAGATGGTAGTCCGCATTTTACTCCAGACGGAATGGAAAAAGATTTTTTGCGTAAGACTTTCTTGGACGAAGAACATGACATTGAGATACTTCACATTGAAAATAACCTAATTTGGAATTGCTCCGATCTTGTGATTTCTCATATTAGAGAATGCTTACAACAAAGAGTCCGTAAATATAAGTAGAACTCTCATTTTTCCACTGTCAACTTGCAATACCCCTTCCCCTCTACGAGGGACTTCCCCTATTTTAGGGGAAGAGCTATTTGTGTTGGTATACAATGAGTTAGGGATGCTAAATAGCTCTCCACCTGGAGCAGGGGGAGTGGCACGGAGTGCCGAGGGGGTAGAAATAATATTCAAAGTACAATGTTACGGCAATGCCGGGAGAGGGTATGATATAATATAATTGGGTTTAAAAGCAATACCCCTCAGTCACTTCGTGACAGCTCCCCTACATTAGTGGAGCAGCTTTTTTGTTGATAGTCAATGGCTTAGGTGTGTTTAAACAGCTCTCTCCCTAAGGTAGGGAGAGTACGGCATCGCCGGGAGAGGGTACGAAAATATTAACTATGCAATGTAACCTCGAAGCCGGAATGAGAAAATCCCAATTATAATCGCTCCTGTTTTCCGCCTTTTTGGAAGAATTGCAGTAGAAGGATGGGTTGGCGGCGGTCGCAACTGCGGCGGTCGCTACGGAAAATAGAAGCAAACTCATATTTGCTCTCATATTTTTCTAATAGTAGTTCCATGTCTTTTTCGCCCACAATTACGACTCCACTTTCAGGTAACTCTTTGTCAAACAATTTGACGCGGTCGCCGGTATAGAAATTTATTGTATAGAAGCGCAGGTATTTATCATCGACAAATGAATAGATTTCTCCCTCAGGGACAATATCTTTGACCAATTGAGCTACCGGATAATCGCTCTTGGTGTTAAGCACTGCCGGTTGAAGATAGGCCGAGAAGTTCCAATAGATTGCCAAAATTGTGAATATCGCCATTATTCCAGTGGATAGACAGCCTCGCTGATTTTTGATTGACAGAACAATCACTAAAATCAAAGAAAGGAACATGGCGATATTCACAAATGATAATTCTATGTTTTCAAGACCATGCAGGAAAGCCACATTTTCGGCTGCACGCTTTCCACTAAATATTGTTTCGGGTATAACTCCTAATTTAATAACAATGATTGCACTCACGACGACAATTGCCAGTGATGTGATTATCCACGAATAGACCTTTATCGATTTTGCCCCCTTGCGAGCCAAATACATTATATATAACGTGAGGTAATAGGCGATAAAAGGATATATGGGAAGAAGATACACGCTGCGTTTGCTCTTGGGAATACAGTAGAATATAAAAATCAGCACCAATGAAAGCAACGAGAACAGCTTCACATCATCCATCTTCTTAATCCATACTCTGAAGCGCGAAAACAGAGTTTTTACACCTTCACCTTTATGGAGAGGTGAGCTGTATTTTATTGAGAATAATGAGAATATTGCCAATAGAGTATAGGGCAACATCCCGGATATGACGGTTACAAAATTGTAATGTATAGGGTTGACATGAGACTCATAGCTCATCTTGCCAAGGAAACGGCCAAAGTTTTCTTCCATTGCAAGGTTCAAGAAATGCTCGCCTCCTTGTTGATAAGCGGCGATATACCACATTGCCGGTATCACGCATGCCAACACCCCCATTATTACATATTGCGCAACAGTGCGCCAGAATCCCACACCTCTTAACAAGTAGAAGACTCCCATCACAAGGCATGGCAATAGAATGGCAATAGGTCCTTTTGTCAACACTCCGCCACTCATCAGTAGTATTGCTATCCATGAAATGCCTTTTGCTCCTCGTTCATAGTGGTGATAGAGAGCATAGAGTGATGTTACAATAAACATTGTCAACACCATATCCACACGACAAGCATATGCTGCACGATACACCTCAAATGCTGTCATCGTAATCAATGCCATCACAAGTGCAACAAATTTGGATGCACGACGACTATAAAAACGGAACCCCACCATCGTCATAACAATCATGGCTATTGCCGATGGAAGACGCGAGCTGAACTCCGTAACCTCTCCTCCCATCAATGACGATAAAGTAGCGATGCACCAAGCAAAGAATGGTGGTTTATAGGGGATATCTCCACCGCAACTTTCAGGCAAAATCCAATTGCCCTGTTGAAGCATCGACACCGCTACAATGGCCTCGCGAGGTTCCCCCTTGGTATTATACAATGCCTCGCCCAAGAAAGGGATAAACGTTATCACAAGTAGTATAATCAATATCCACCAGTAGTTTTTCTCTTGTGTTAGTGCCTTAAATCGCATAATAATTCGTCTTTATTACCACAAAATTACAAATCTTAAAGAAAAAAGCAAAAAGGAGAGAGGAAAAAGGAGAGAGGAAAAAGAATAAAGTATAAAGTATAAAGCTCTCTCCCTAAGGTAGGGAGAGTACGGCATCGCCGGGAGAGGGTACAATATAATAGAATCGGATTTAAAAGTAATACCCCTCAGTCGCTTTGCGCCAGCTCCCCTACATTAGTGGAGCAGCTTGTTTTGTTGATAGTCAAATGTTTAGATGTAATATTAGCTCTCTCCCTAAGGTAGGGAGAGTACGGCGAAGCCGGGAGAGGGTATGAAAAGCACAACCGGAAGGGTACGAAAGTTGAGTATAATACCCCTCAGTCGCTTTGCGACAGCTCCCCTAATCTAAGGGAGCAGCTTGTTTTGTTGATAGTCAAATGTTTAGATGTAGTATTAGTCCTCTCCCTAAGGTAGGGAGAGGACGGCGAAGCCGGGAGAGGGTATGAAAAGCACAACCGGGAGAGGGTAATAAAGGGGGGTGAATATGGGAATTTTTTGTTTAATTGGGTGAGTTTAGCTAATTTAGGGTAAAAATTTTTGTTATTTTAGGAAATGTGTATAACTTTGTAATTTGATTAATAATAGGTACTCAGAAACACTAATTATAATTAAAACGAAATTAAAAAAAAATTAATAAAAACTATTATGAAACACGTTGCTACTAACTTTCTAATGCTACTGCTGTTGCTATTATCTTCGGCTCCGCAGATTAACGCTGCAGATGATCCAAGTGATTGGACGATAACAACCAAGCTTGCCGGTCAAGCATTTACTCCTGCTACATATTTAGCTTTTGGCTCTGAATTTGATGGGGGTTATATGTTGTATCGTGATGGCAATGCCGCAAAGCAATTTGCGGTGTCAAATGGTGTAATTTATGCAATTACTCCAGGTCAACCTTATTGGAATAATACAGATAATAATCAGATTGAGGTTTACAATAGTTATGGTGGATTCCAAACACGCAGTGCTTTAGACTCTGGTTGTGGAGTTTATTCTTCAGGTCGTGGTATTGCCGCCGATGATAATGGTAATATTATATATGCTTATTCGACAAACTATGTTTGTAAAGTAGGTGGAATTGCTGTGCTGAAAAGTTCGGGAGAGTATGGTAAAGCAGTAAGTGTTGAATCTCGCAAAGTGATAGAGCTTGATGATTATACTCATCCTTTGAAAGCTCCTAACGCTGATTGGTATGGAGGGACAGGTCGTACCGACTTCTTCTATGCTTCAGGAAATATATATGATGGCACAGGTTATATGTGGTTTACCGATGGTGTTGAGGTAGTGCGCATCACTATTGAAAACGTTGATGGAACTCAAACTGCCACTAAGCAAGATGTGTATTCAATCTCAGGTGATGGATTTGTAACTCCTACAGGCGAATTTCATGAAAGCCGCATCAAGCCTTATGGCGATAACTGTTTCTTGCTTCAAAATGAGACAGGTGTCTATGATTGTAAACTTGTTGACAATGTTATGCAAGTTGTACAAGTGATCAGAGGGACCAATTATAAATTGCATGCAAGTAATATCTTCAATTTCCATGGACATAAAATCTTAGTGGTAGATGCCTTTGGAACATATAATGATGGAACATATGATTATACCGGCACGCGTGACGGGCAATTGTGTATATATGATATGTATACTGATGATATAAGTAACCGAACAGCAGCAAGTATCGGATATCATATCAATGCAATGACAGGCTCATTTGTGGCAAGTGGAGTCGGTAATGATGTTACGTTCACAGAGTTAGATGGTGATGATGACGCAAATATTGATACATGGTGTGAATTTGAACTTGACCCAAATCAAAAGCAATTACATCTTTATACATATTGCCAAAGTGTCGGATTTGCAAAATTCACTATCAACGCTGAAGGTAATCTTGCAAACCCAATATCGCAAGTAACAGCAACATTGCATAAACATGATGGTCATCAGGATGCTATGATTACATGGGACCCTGTAAGTGAAAATCCTGAAACTACACAATATAAAGTGTATTATCGCAGAACACCATATACCTATGGTGATGTCGATAATGTCCAGATTGATTTTGATAACTACTCATCATGGGTTGAACTTGGCACAACCGAAGCCGGTGTAACTGAATATACTCATTCAGATGTAAAATATCTTAATCATGAGACTGAATTCTATAAACGAACTTATCAATATAAGGTAGTCCCTGCTGATGGCGTTGACTATGCCAATAATGAGACGTTGGGAGAGGTAACACCTGAATGGATATCAGCCAGCCCCACTTGGTTAACATATCAAGGCGCTGAAGGAGTTAAGCATTATGAGGGCTATCAAAAAGTTCAGTTATTCTGGGAATATGATGGATATGGAAACCAACCGACATCCTATGATGTGTATCGTGATGGTGTGAAGATCTCGGAAATGTCATTACAGATGTTTAACTTCGTGGATTATAATGTATCTCCGGGTCGTGAACATACCTATTATGTCATGGCAAACTATGATGGAATGACAATTGATGGTGAGCCAATTGAAGGAGGTAAAAGTTCTGAAAAAACTGTGCTTGTAACAAAGCGTGACGAGGCTAAACCGCTGTACCAACTGGATGTAATTTATAATTACGAAATCGGTACCGGTGATGGTAAAGTAAATCTTGCAACTCTAGATAATTTCCATGATCGTAACTATTATCGTCAGGGAGTATATTATCGTGGGAATTGGTATGTAGCACAGAGAAAAGATGGAGCAGGCACTTCAAGCGGTGTCATTAGATTTAGTGCAAATGATCCTGCTTTAAATGCAACTGAAAATATATTGACTCCGGGAACAAAATATAAAGAACTGTCATCACCCGATCACAATGTTGGCATCGCTACAGATGATGCCGGTAATATCTTCCTTCGTTATGGTAGCTATTTTGGAAATTACGGTGCTGGAAGTTTTGCTCAAGGAATTATTCTAAAAGCCGGAAGAAATGCTGACGGCTCTATTTCGTGGCATAGCAATCCTACAGATACAGATGCTAATGGTAATTCTTATACTCATTATGTGGTAGATTTTTCATCGCTTACATTTACGGATAATCTTGGACAGACATGGAATGGTATTGATCGATGTGACTACTATTCTATGAGTGGAGATGTGTTCAGTGAAGAAGGCGCAATATTATATGTGGCTCCATCTTTGAAACAGACAGTATATAGAATAAAACTTAAGGGTGGAGATGCTGTTCAAGATGCAAATGGAAACTATGTAGGTGTTGTAACTGCAACAGCAATAGATGCATTTACAATTAGTGGAAACTCTTCCGTTATAGGTGACCCATTTAAATCTGGTGAAGAGAACTATGCATTTGGAGTAGATGGACGTGATGATTATATCTTTAACCTTCGTTCAAATGGATATTTCAACCTTGGTAAAACTCAAGATGACCCTGATGGAAAACAAGTGGCAATATACGAATCACGTTCACGAATTAACAATGCCGGTGGTTGCACATTGCAGTTTAATGGAGAGTTGTTTATAGTAACACCTATGAACCAATATTCGCAAAATACAGGGAACTTCTATGTGGGTATCGGTACACGTGAAGCTGTTAGCGAAGAAAATGGTAAAGTTGTGTATGAAGGACCTGAGGGTGCCGACTTGGCTAACGTAGTGCCTATTGCAACAATGGTGCAAGATGTTATGTCAGATGCATCTTATGCTAA
>JAFXGB010000137.1 GCA_017520235.1 Muribaculaceae bacterium
GGTGTGATTACGAAAAGCCGTTATAAAACTCAAGCCTCAAAGGTGGGGTTGGCAATGTATGTAGTGGGATTGGTGTGTCTGACTTTATTATTTTGGACAACTGCAATAATGGATATATTGACATGGGGAGGATTATTTTCATTAATAGTGGGACTTGTGATATTTATATTGAACAGTAAAATTGATTTAACTGCAAAAATAACCCATTTGACATACTATATTCTATTCATATTATTTGGATTAGATATTCGCTATGTAATAAGCGATGTGATTTTAGGCACATTTGCTATCGCTACAATTGTATATCCGATGATATCATCTTATTTAGCGGTAAAATGGGCGGGAAATGAATTTTTTAAGTTGATGAATTATGAAAAATAGAGGGTTGCTGTTTGCGCTATTGATATTATGCAGCGTTATTTCGTATGCAGCCGATTTTGTGGGACATTGGAAGGGGACTGTCGCAAATCTTCCCATTGTGTTTCATATATCAAACGATAGCATCTGGAGGGTCTCTCTCGATTCTCCACAACAGGGTGCATTTGATATTCCATGTGGTACAGTCGCGGTTGAGGGTGATATAATATTAATAGATATGCCTGCATTGCGGGCAAATTTTAAAGGGGTAATGGCTCAAGACGACAAGAGTATCAATGGCACTTTTACACAAGGAATGGCAATTCCCATTGTGCTTACTCGCACCACAAAGGAGGCTTCCCGACTAAATCGTCCTCAAGAGCCACAACCGCCTTTTGTGTATCATTCGCAAGAGGTGACATTTAATAATGGTGACATCACACTTGCCGGCACATTCACCAAACCGATTATAGGAAGCAAGCATAAAGCAGTGGTGCTTGTGAGTGGTAGTGGAGCGCAAAATCGTGATGAAGAGCTATTTGGACATAAGCCGTTTGCGGTGATTGCCGATTATCTCACTCGCCATGGCATAGCCGTGTTGCGATATGATGACCGTGGGGTGGGTGGTTCGTCAAAAGGGTCGGACGATGCCACTACTCTCGATTTGGCTACCGATGCAATGGCGGCGGTGGATTATCTGAAATCGCGAAATGATATTGACACAACACATATTGGCATAATAGGGCATAGCGAAGGCGGGTTAATCGCTGTGATAAATGCGGCAACGCACCCCAATGATGTGGACTTTATCGTTACACTTGCAGGACCATATGTGAAGGGTAAAGATATATTGATTAAGCAAAACCATCTCGCCTCGGAAATGGCGGGAATGCCTCTCTCGGAAAGTCAAGCGGCAGATGTAAAAGTAATATTCGAAACGATTGATGCGTCGACCGATTCGACTCTGTTGGCTGCCGACTTGAGAAAGATAATGTCGGCAACCGGAAACCACTCTGAGCAAGAGATTGAGCAAACGATAAAAGTGATGGCGAGTCCGTGGTATGTGGCATTTGTAAAACTCGACCCGGCGAAATATTTGCCACAAGTAAAATGCCCGGTGTTGGCGATGAATGGTTCATGGGATTTTCAAGTTGATGCGACGCAAAATCTTGGAGCGGCTCGAAAAGCTTTGCCTCACGCAACGGTTAAGGAATATGAAGGGTTAAATCACTTATTTCAACCCTCATCATCGCGCCAAGCAAGCATGAGCTACGGAGCAATCGAAATCACAATCTCAGCGCAAGTGCTAAAAGATATCGTGGAGTGGATTAACTCGCAGAAGTAAATTTGCATCGTAGCTTAGCTCTCCCGGAAATAATTCCTATTTAGTGCAGAACTTATTTAGTGCGGAGTGCTGAATGCGGAATGCATAATTAACTCGGTCGAGCCTCGTTGATCCTTTCGGGGTTCACAATGTATATTTAATGCGGAATGTTTTTAGACAGAATGACAGAATGAACAAAAGGGCTGGCGCATGAAAAGCAACTCTCCTCCTGAACCATGTTTAAGAGGGAC
>JAFXGB010000138.1 GCA_017520235.1 Muribaculaceae bacterium
AAAGAAATTCTTCTCTTTATCGACAACATTTTCCGTTTTACACAAGCAGGATCCGAGGTGTCGGCATTGCTTGGTCGTATGCCATCGGCTGTAGGTTATCAACCAACGCTTGCATCTGAAATGGGTATGTTGCAAGAACGTATTACTTCTACAAAGAACGGATCTATTACATCAGTGCAAGCAATTTATGTGCCGGCAGATGACTTGACCGACCCTGCTCCTGCAACAACGTTCAACTTCTTGGATGCTACAACAGTGTTGAGCCGTAAGATTGCTGAGCTTGGTATCTATCCTGCTGTAGATCCACTTGAGTCAACTTCTCGTATTCTTGACCCAAATATCATTGGCGAAGAGCACTATAATACTGCACAAGCGGTTAAGCAACTTCTTCAAAAATATAATGAACTTCAGGATATTATTGCTATCCTTGGGGTTGATGAATTGTCCGATGAAGACAAATTGGTCGTTGCTCGTGCTCGTCGTGCTCAACGTTTCTTGTCTCAACCATTCCATGTGGCAGAACAGTTTACAGGTCTTCCTGGTGTAATGGTACCATTGAGCGAAACAATTCGTGGATTTAAGATGATTCTCAGCGGAGAGATGGATGAATATCCCGAACAAGCTTTCCTTAACGTGGGTACTATTGATGAAGCTATTGCTAAGGGACGCAAGTTACTTGATGAAGTTAAATAATTAGAGTTATAACTATGATACTAAAAATAATATCGGCTGAAGATGTACTTTATTCCGGAGAGGTAGATTTAGTAACTCTCCCCGGAGAGTTAGGTGCATTTACCGTATTGAACAATCACGCATCATTGATATCAACTCTTGTGCCTGGTAAAATCGTTTACGATGAAAAAGGGACACGACGTGAGATTGCGATAGACGGTGGTTTGGTCGATGTAGATAATAATATAGTATCAGTGTGTATATATTAGTATGAAAAAAGTATTTCTCATATGGGCTGTTTTGCTTTTGGCGTTTGTAATGCCAAAAAGTCTTAGCGCATCAAGTGAGGGTGGAGAATTGGCAATTAAAGAGACAATTTTTCATCACTTAGGAGATGGATATGGATGGGAAGTACCATTTTCTCATCATCACCGCATTCCTCTTCCTATTATCGTGTGTGATAATGATGGAGCATGGCATTGTTTCATGTCTTCTCGTGTAGCACATGGCGAAACCTATGACGGATTTTATATTGCTGAAAGTGGCGACTATAAAGGAAAAGTTGTAGGTCGAGATGCAAATGGAACAGAGTATCGTCCGATAGATTTATCAATTACAAAAAATGTGTTGGCATTGTTTATATCTGTATTTGTTGTATTGTTGTGTGTATTGAGTGTTGCTCGTTGGCACAAACGCAATGGATATAAAGCACCTCGCAAAGGGGTAGGAGCTATTGAAGCTCTCATCTCATTTGTCTATGATGGTGTAATTAAGTCGACACTAAAAGAAAATGCACGTCGTTTTGCTCCTTATCTATTGACTGTATTCTTCTTTATCTTTGTGATGAATCTTTTGGGATTGATCGTTATATTCCCAGGTGGAGCCAATTTGACAGGTAATGTCGCCGTTACATTAGTGTTGGCAACACTCACATTCTTGGTCACAAATATTTTTGGATCAAAGCACTATTGGAAAGATATTTTCTGGCCCGATGTGCCATTGTTGCTTAAGTTCCCACTGCCAATTATGCCTGTGATTGAGATTTTTGGTATGTTTACTAAGCCAGCAGCTTTGACAGTGCGTTTGTTCGCAAATATGATGGGTGGACACATGATTGTAATAGCATTGACAATGTTGATATTCATCTTTGCCCCAATGGGTGCTGCTGTTGCTGGAGCTACAACAGTGGTGTCGGTAATATTTTCAATATTCATGTTGTTGATTGATGTTCTTGTAAGTTTTATCCAAGCTTATGTGTTTACTATGCTATCAACAATATTTATTGCATTGGCACAAGAAAACCCGCATCATGAAGAACATCATGATGAATAATTTAAAGAGAGAAATAATTAAATAATAAATTAAACAATAATAAAATTAAAAATTATGTTAGCAATGATTTTAGCAGCCGTTGAACCTCTTTTAGGTCTTGGCGCAAGTATTGGTGCTGCAGTAGCAGCTATTGGTGCAGGTATCGGTATTGGAAAGATTGGTGCAGCTGCGATGGAAGCTATTGCACGTCAACCAGAATCAGCAGGTGATATCCGTAGTAACATGATTGTTATTGCTGCTTTGGTGGAAGGTGTATCACTTTTTGCTGTTATCGTTTGTCTTCTTGCGTTATTCGTATAATAAGAAACTCTCAGTATGGAACTATTCACGCCTGATTTCGGCTTGATATTCTGGATGTTTGTATCATTCGCCGTACTTTTTATATTATTATGGAAGTTTGGGTGGCCTGTGATACTTAATGGAATTGATAGTCGAGCTGACCTCATCGATAAAGGTGTGGAGTACGCTCAAAATGCTAAAGAGCAACTTGATCATGCACGAGAGGAGGCTGATAAATATATAGCAGATGCGCGTCGCCAACAAGCAGAATTGTTGCGCGAAGCCGACAAAATGAAGACTCAAATTATCGAAGAAGCACGTGAAGCCGCTCAAAAAGAAGCTCAAAAAGTGATGGATGCAGCAAAAGTATCTATTGAGCAATCTCGTAAAGAGGCTGAACAAAACTTTAGAAACGAGGTGAGCGCTTTTGCTCTCGATATTGCTTCAAAAGTCGTTAGAAATCAACTCGCTGATGAAAAAGCACAAACAAAGTTGGTTAATACTCTGCTTGATGAAATAGAGAAACAAAACTAAAACGCAATGAACGAAGGTCTTATTCCACGTCGATATGCTAAGGCACTTTATGAATTTGCATCTGAAAAGGGCGATTCAAAAAGTGTATATGGTTTGATGCAGTCTTTGGCTTCAGCTTTTGTTGCCGAAAGTTCTCTTCAATCTGTAATGAGCAATCCATTTATTGCTGCTGCCGATAAAGTTAAATTGTTAGTTACTGCTACTGGAGCCGAAAAAGGCGATAAGGTATTTAACGATTTTATTTCTTTATTGACTGCCAATAAGCGTTTGGATATGTCTCGTGAAATCGCATTAGCTTATTTGGATATTTATCGTAAGGCCAATAATATTTATCTTGTTGAAGTAGTAACGGCGTCGGAGTTATCTAATGAAGATGAGATGCGTCTTAAATCATTGATTCAAAAACACCTTAATGGTGGAACTATGGAATATTCAAGTCGTGTGGATAATGAATTGATAGGCGGTTTTGTTGTAAACATTGGTTCCGAGCGTTTGGACGCTTCGATAAGTAATGAGTTAAAACAGTTGCGTTTGAATCTTTTAAGTAAATAAAAAGAATGATAAACCCCAGCGAGATTTCGGAAGTTTTAAAACAACAACTTGAAAACGTAAACACTAAGGTTTCGTTTGAAGAAGTTGGTACAGTCCTTGAGGTAGGTGATGGTGTTGCCCACGTTTATGGACTTGATAAAGTGTGCGCCAACGAGCTCGTAGAGTTTGAGAACGGCGTTAAAGGTGTTGCTCTCAACCTTGAAGAAAGCAACGTCGGTGTGATATTGCTTAATAACGTTGACAAAGTTACCGAGAACATGACTGTGCGCCGTACCGGCGAGATTGCTTCAATCCCGGTGGGAGAAGGTCTTTTGGGACGCGTCATAAATGTTTTGGGTGAACCTATTGATGGTCGTGGCCCAATTACAGGAGAACGAATGTTATTGCCTCTTGAACGTAAAGCTCCAGGTGTAATTTTCCGTCAACCTGTAAAACAACCATTACAAACAGGTATCAAAGCTGTTGACTCAATGGTCCCCATTGGTCGTGGACAACGTGAGTTGATTATCGGTGACCGCCAAATTGGTAAAACTGCGATTGCAATTGATACTATCATCAATCAACGCAAAAATTTTGAAGAAGGGAACCCCGTATATTGTATCTATGTAGCGATTGGTCAAAAAGCGTCATCGGTAGCTGCTATTGTAGAAACATTGCGTCAACATGGTGCAATGGATTATACAGTTGTTGTAGCTGCTACTGCTTCTGACTCTGCTGCAATGAGATACTATTCTCCATTTGCTGGAGTTGCAATTGGTGAATATATTCGTGACACAGGTCGTGATGCCCTTATAGTGTACGATGACTTGTCAAAACAAGCGGTGGCTTATCGTGAAATTTCATTGATTTTGAAACGTCCTTCAGGTCGTGAAGCATATCCAGGTGATATTTTCTATCTACATTCTCGTTTGCTTGAGCGTGCCGCTAAGATTATTGATAACCAAGAAGTAGCTTCAAAAATGAATGACCTTCCTGAAGTGTTAAAACCTCTTGTTAAAGGAGGTGGCTCATTGACAGCTCTTCCTATCATTGAAACACAAGCAGGTGACGTATCGGCATATATCCCTACAAACGTAATTTCAATTACTGACGGTCAGATATTCCTTGAAACAGCATTGTTCAACCGTGGGATTCGTCCGGCTATCAATGTTGGTATCTCGGTATCTCGTGTAGGTGGTAATGCTCAAATCAAGTCAATGAAGAAAGTTGCCGGTACATTGAAGATTGACCAAGCTCAATTCCGCGAACTTGAATCATTTACAAAATTTGGTGGTGACATGGATGCCGTAACAGCAAGAGTTATTGATAAGGGACGTAAGAATGAACGTCTTCTCATCCAACCTCAATATCAACCTGTTGCTGTGGAAGAAGAAGTCGCTGTAATATATTGTGGAACAAAAGGGTTACTTGAGAAAGTGCCAATGGATAAAGTTTCTGAATTTGAGAAACTATTTATTCAATTACTGCATGTGAAATATCAAGATGCCCTTGATGCTATAAAGAAAGGTCAACTCTCAGATGATGTTACTGATAAGTTGACATCTGCGGCACAAGAAATAATAAGCCGTTATAACTAATTGAGAAAGAAAAATTCTGAATGGCAACGTTACGTGAATTAAAAGGACGAATAGGCTCGGTTGCTTCTACTGAGAAGATAACAGGGGCGATGAAAATGATTTCATCGGCAAAGATGCACAAAGCAGAACAGGCATTGCGTCGTCTATTGCCTTTCCGTCAGCAGATAGAAACAATTATAGGTAATCTGTTGTCGGCCGATGCTCAATTCTCGTCTCCGTTGCTTGAAACTCGAGAAGTTAGACGAATAGGTATTGTTGTCTTTGGCTCTGATGATGGTCTTTGCGGAGCTTATAATGTGAATATATTTAAACGACTAATTGAAATAATTACTGGATATAAATCTACTTTCGGTAATGATGTCGA
>JAFXGB010000139.1 GCA_017520235.1 Muribaculaceae bacterium
GCTCATCCATTTACCGAAGCCAAGGTTATAAGCTGCAGTAAGGTGAGTTTTTTCTTCACCATTTTGCAAATAGCTTTCTACGAAGGGAGCGTTGATACCAGCACCAGCTTGGATAAACCAGCTACCAGAAGAAAGGTCATAATAATTTTTACATGGAGTAAGCTCAGCTACTGCTACATTTTCTTCAACAACAACAGCTTCTTGAGCATTAGCTACTGATAGCATACCGCTACAAGCAACAAGGGCTAAAAGAATGTTCTTTCTCATTTTTATAAAATTAAATTAAACAAATTATTTTTCTTTGATTATATAAGTTTCAATAACGTTTGTTATTGTTTAACAGCACTATAACACATTAAAATATATAAAGTTCACATAAAGTTAGACAAAAATACATATATTCATTAAAATACACAACTTTTTCGACAAAAAATTAACATTAATCGAAGAATGTTCGCAAAACTAGCAAAAATCATCTTTGTTTGTTTTTACCAAAGATTTCATTACCTTTGTAATAATAAACATCAGAATGAAAGAAAACGACAATACACCCACTAAATTTAAAACACCTAAGAGGTTTAGGCTCACATTTTTCAATGAAAATTCATTCAATGAAGTGTGGTCTATTAAAATGTCTCAATCCAGAGTCATTTTATCAATTATTGCCATAATAATAGCATTAGGGTGCATCATTTCAACCATAATTGTTTCAACTCCAATCAGGACTCTTTTACCTGGCTATCTTAAGTCTTCTCAAAGACAAGAAAATATCATTAACAGCATGCGTGTTGACTCCCTTTCTACCAATGTAAATATAAACAATGCCTACTTATCAAACATTATAGACATCCTCACAGACAATATCGATACTACCACTATTACGAGTTCATCAAAATCAGACACAATAACATATATACCCATTGATTCCATTATAAACTCCTCTTCAACCGAGCGACAGTTTATTCAACAATTTGAGGACCAAGAAAGATTCAATTTATCGGTATTGGCTCCCATTGCTGCCGAGGGAATGATGTTCTACACCCCTATATATGGTGCATCAATTAAAGACAAGACTTCACCTTATTCAATTGAACTCATCACGCCAACAAATTCCCCAATATCAACAATATATAACGGCACAATAATAGACTCTTACTATCTCTCAAATGTTGGCAATATTATCATTATTCAACATCCAAATGATTTCATTTCCAAATATTCTGGCATAAATGAAACATTTGTATTAAAAGGAGACAAAGTTACAACAGGTCAACGCATAGGTATTTCCCACCAAAGTAACAGGAACAAACAGCCTTTTACATTTGAACTTTGGCACAAAGGCACTCAATTAAATCCGCTTGACTATATCGCATTTTAGGTAATTTATAATATTCGGTTTGAAAGAATGAATAAATTGCACTAAATTTGCATTTTATTCATTTTAAATAGGACTTAAAAGTGGCTCCACATAAAAAGATTGCTTTATTAGGCTCTACCGGATCTATTGGGACTCAAACGCTTGACATTATTGCCGAGTACCCCGACCTATTCTCAGTCGAAGTGCTCATCGCTGGTTCTAATGTGGATTTACTCATCCAACAAGCCATTAAGCATAAACCCAAATATGCTATCATTGCAAATGAGAATCTTTTCTCTCAACTTCGCGATGCATTAGCACCATTAGGCATCAACGTTGCTACAGGCAAAAAGGCAATATGCGACGCAATGGCTCTCGATTCTATAGATGTTGTTGTTACAGCAGCAGTTGGATATAGCGGACTTGAGCCCACAATCAGCGCAATAAAGGCAGGTAAACGCATTGCTCTTGCAAACAAGGAAACTCTCGTTGTTGCTGGCGAGCTAATAACATCTCTTTTGAAAGACTCGGCGTCAACTATCATCCCTGTTGACTCTGAACATTCAGCGATATATCAATGCTTAGTGGGTGAAGATCCTAAATCAATCAAAAAGCTCATAATCACAGCATCAGGAGGTCCATTTCGCAATAAAACGCTAAAAGAGATTGAACAAGTTACTGTTGCCGATGCTCTAAAACACCCCAATTGGTCTATGGGTGCTAAAATCACAATTGATTCAGCAACAATGCTCAACAAAGCATTTGAAATCATTGAGGCGCGATGGCTGTTTAACATTGACGCAGACAAAATTGAGGCTATTGTTCATCCTCAGTCAATAATTCACTCAATGGTTGAATTTGTTGATAATTCAGTAAAAGCCCAACTTGGCCTCCCGGACATGCATTTACCCATTAGATATGCGCTTGGCGATGCGACACGTTTAACAACAACAGCACCGGCTTTGACTCTTGCGGATTATGCGACTCTCACATTCGAGAAACCCAATACCGAAAAATTTCCTTGTTTGAATTTAGCCTATGAAGCATTAAAATCAAAAGGAAATACCGCGTGCATAATTAATGCAGCAAATGAAATTGCTGTTGCGGCATTCCTCAAACAGCAAATCAGTTTTCTTGACATCTATAAAATCATCGAAAAATCAATTGCAAACATACCGTTCATCAAATCGCCAACATTTGAAGACTATGTAAATACTAATACAGAAACTCGCGCCTATGCCGAGTCAATAATAAAATAAGATTTAATGGAAACATTTCTTTTAAAAGCATCTCAACTCATAGCAGCTCTTGCGTTACTTGTTATTATACATGAATTTGGGCACTACATTTTTGCTCGCATGTTTGGTATTAAAGTAGAGAAATTTTATCTGTTTTTTGACCCATGGTTCTCTATTTTTAAATGGAAACCTAAAGAGGTTGAAAAGTTAAACCCCGATGGCAGTTTAAAAACCACTTGGAGAGACACCGAATATGGTATCGGTTGGCTTCCTCTTGGGGGTTATGTCAAAATTGCCGGCATGATTGACGAGTCAATGGACAAGGAGCAAATGGCTCAACCTGTTCAACCTTGGGAATTTCGGGCAAAACCGGCATGGCAACGATTACTTGTGATGCTTGCTGGCGTCATTTTCAACTTCATTCTTGCGATTTTAA
>JAFXGB010000140.1 GCA_017520235.1 Muribaculaceae bacterium
GATGACAACAATGAACTCAGCAGGAGTAAATTCAATGCGTGTTGACCTATTCCCAATTACTGAAGGCGTAGGTGATGGTAAAGTATTCAGCTATAACAAATGTGGTTCATTTGGTAAAAACGTTCTTGGAGATGACTATGAGTTGATGGTTTCTCCGCTTGCTGATGACGCTAATATAAAAACTTATGTTATAGATGGTTCATTGACAAATGCATCAGAATTTGAGATGGTTGAAGGTGCTAATGAAGTAACAATTAAAGGAGCTAATACTCTTGTGAATGTTAAATCAAATGGTGCTAACTATTTCAAATATGCAGGTCGCTCTTTGATGGTCGCTCCTGATGTTAATGCCGAAGGTAAAGTTCAAGGTATTAAATTGTTTGATATTACTGATGGTTTCTCTAACGCAGTTGAAATCACTCTTGATGGCGCTACTATCGAGCCTGTTGAATATACCTATGCTTCAGCTCATGGTGAACTTGCGATAACTACTAACACTGCCGATGTCACTACAGATGCCGACATCGAGTTGTTCCTTGTTGTTGATGGTAAAGTAACTAAATTCAATGTTGGGGACTTTTATGTAAGTGCAAGTCTTGCTAAAAATAGTATCACAGGTACAGCTAATCCATATGCATTCGCATTGAAGAGCGAAGTTGCTGATAATAAACTTAATATCAGCTATTCATTGAACGCTGACGCTACTGATGTAAATATTATCGTTAAGAATGCTGCCGGTGAAGAAGTTGCTACTTCTGCTGAGGGTGCTAAGGCAAAAGGTGCTTATACTGCTGAAATCGATATTACTGAATTTGAAGATGGCGACTACACTTGGGAAATTGAGGTTGCTGGTGCTGAAAAAGCAACAATCGAACGCTTCTCAACAGTAAGTTTCTATCACCCATCAGGTCTTGATATTGACAATAATCCTGAAAATGCTTCGTTCGGTACATTGTTCGTAACTGAAGGTTACAACCGCGGTCAAACATCAGGCTATATAAGTGCTCATGCCGATGGTAGCTATGGTGGCGGTCTTTATATCTTTGATGCTGCCGGAAACCAAATCCTAAATAAAGATGGAGCAGCTCGTTTCTATCCATCATGGTTGACAAACCAAGATCGTAATTTCGGTTCTACAACAGCAAAAACTATTGGAGCTGACTTTTGTCGTGTAGCTATTGCTGAAGATGGTCGCATCTTTGTTAACCGTTACAATTTCGATGGCGATTATTTCCTTGTAGCTGAAAATCTTGAACAACTTGTTACTACCGGTGAATTTACATCACTTCTTGCCGGTAAGACTATGACAGATGGAATTTACTATGAAGGAGCAGAATACCTTGCAGGTCCCGCTCAAGGATTTGACGTATATGGTTCAGGTGAAAATCTTAAACTTATTGCAATTTCACGTGTTGATAAGACTGTAGATGCTACTTATGACGAAAACCACGCTGTAGAATATGCTCTTGGAACTGCTACAGCACTTCCTGTCCCTTCAACTTATACTCCACTTGATAAGAAATACACTATTTCTTACGACCGCAAGTCTAATTTGCAGTATGATAATCAAGGTGGTGTGTGGTATATCCAATATCGTAGTACTCCTTCTGAAGAACAACCTGCTCTCGTCTATATTGATGCTAATGGTGTAATTCAATATTTTGAAGGTACAGGTGGAAATGTTCGTTACCAAGGTGCTCTATCTGTAGCTCCTGACGGAAATCGCATTGTGGCATCTACTGCAAGTGGCGTTGCATCGGTTTACAAAGTTGTTCGTGAAGAAAGTGGTAAAGTTACTTTGAACGAAGAATATCGTTTGACTCACAATATGGGTGGAAGTCTTTATGCTGCTGCTTGGGATGCTGCAGGTAACTTCTTCTTAGGAAATGCTTCTAATGAAGTTGTTCAAGGTTACTCTCTTCCACGTGCTGAAGCATTCACAACTAAAGCAGCTGCTAAATATGGTTTCTCTGTTGGTGTTGGAATAGTTTCAATTTCTGATATTGAAGCAGAAGATGCTAATGTAGCTGCTGAATACTACAACTTGCAAGGTGTGAAAGTTGAAAACCCAGCTAATGGTATCTATATCGTTAAACGTGGCAACAAAGTAACAAAAGAATACGTTAAGTAAATTGAAGGTTGAAAGTTGAGAGTTGAAAAGATTCTCAATCCCTAATAAAACAAGCCCCATGCGATGAGCGTGGGGCTTGTCATTTTAAACGAAAGTAAAGAGTAAAGAGGAAAAAGAGACTGAAAGGCTAAATTTGAATAGACGGTGGTAAGCGAAGCGCCACCACCGGATGCGAGCCACCGGCAATAAGTGTCGGAAAGACACTACTCTGCCAATAAAAGCCCGCAAGGATATCAACCAAAAAGCGTGTTTCCCACGCATTCATTTGCGTATCACACCCCGTGGAAATAACCCCACGGCTATTCAAATATAGACCTTCGGGCAATTTTTCATCTTTCATCTTTCATTTTTAACTCGATTGTGTTAAGTTTTGGCACAAAAGTAATATCACCATTGTGCTAAAATTTAGAGTCCTTAGAAACTGTGAATTTTACTTTCTTTAACTCCACTTCTCTCTCTCCCCCTTTCTCTTTTTCTTATGTTATCTTTTATTATTTAAGAAATTATTACTAAATTGCGACGTTTTTTATAATGCCTAACTATATTTATAAAAATAGAACAACAAATTAATTTATTAAACCATATCTAAAATTAACAAAACATGAAAAAAGTAATTCTTTCAGCATTGTTGTTAAGTGCAGGTATTTATGGTTTCGCACAATTGAAAGTCGCTTCAGTAGAAAAAGTGGCACTTCCTGAAGGTGTAACCATTAACACAGCAACAATGAGCCCTGATGGCAGCTACATCGCTATCACACAAAATCAAAAAGCAGGTATTCAAAAACTTGATCTTGCCACAAAATCAATCACAACCATTTCAGAAACCGGACATGGCTATGGCTTGACCATCTCCAACGATGGTCAACAAGTGTTCTTCCGCGAAAACACAATTGGCGCTGATCGCCTACGTCGCACCTCATTGAAATCTGCTAACGTAGTAACCGGTCGCACATCAACACTCATCAAAGCTACACGCGACCTACAAGGAGTAGCAATCAACGACAACGCTATTATGACAGTTAACAAAGGACAATTGTCAACCAAAGCCTTGTCAACCAAAGCTACAGCAGTAGCAACACCAGTAGCATCAATCGACAAAGGACGATTAATGGTAACAGTAAATGGCAAAACAACAAACATTTCACCCCAAGGCAGCGACTGCAAGAGCTACTTGTGGCCAAGCATCTCACCCGATGGCACACGCGTATGCTACTATCTATCAGGGGTAGGATGTTATGTATGTAACCTTGATGGGTCAAACCCTGTTTACCTTGGCAAAGTTCGTGCAGCACAATGGTATGACAACGCAACAGTTGTAGGTATGAACGATATCGACAATGGAGAAGTAGTAACATCATCAAAAATCGTAGCCGCTTCAGCTGATGGAAAATTGGGACAAAACTTGACAGCAGATGCGTCAATGGGTATGTACCCAACCGTATCACGCGACGGAGCAAAGATTGCTTACAGCACACCCAATGGTGAACTATACATTATAAACATAGCTAAATAAGACAAAGCGTTATGAAACTAAGAAAATTATTTCTCGCAGCAGGATTAGCGCTTGTAGCTGCAGGCGCAACTGCACAAGTAAATGTTGAAGATATTCGCATTTATATCAATCCGGGACACGGCTCTTGGGGACCTAACAACCGCCACATGGCAACTATCGGTCATGAAACTATCAGCTCAGTTGACCCTGACACAACTGACTTTTATGAGTCAAATACTAACCTTGAAAAATGTCTTGAAATATTTTATCGTTTGAAATCTTATGGATTTAAACATGATGGAGTAAACAATGCGCTCGATTTGACTCAAAACCTTGTGATGAGTCGTATTGCAAATGGTCCATATCCTTATGAATATATCTATGAGTATAATGCAATTCCTGACTCTATTGACCCATGGGGAAATGCAGCTATAGATACAGTATTAATTCAAAACCCTGACCAAAATAATACATTTAATCGTAAATTGTCGGAAATTGCCGCTGAGGTAGAAGCAAACAACTTTGATATGTTTATCTCTGTTCACTCAAATGCTGCAACAGACGGTACTACAACCAATTATTTGTATTTTGCTTACGATGATGACTTTACAGGAAATGATAAAGCATTAAGTATTGAGATGAGTCGTTGCGGTTGGAACCATCGTATTCTTGACCGCCACACTCAATGGTCTCACTATGACTACACTATGACTGCTGCCGATGTTGCTGCAGGAAAGGGTAAAATCGGTTATCAAGGTTTGGGTGTGTTGAATCACTCTGTCTCAGGTTATCTGGTTGAAGGTTATTTCCACACTTATCAACCTGCCCGTCATCGTGCGATGAACTTTGATGTTGACCATCTTGAAGGTCTTGACTATGCTCGCGGTGTTGCTGACTATTATGGTATTGAAAAAGAAAGTGTAGGTCAAATCTATGGTATCGTGCGTGATGCTCAACAAAAATTCGCTCACGATCTTTATACTCCAAAGGCTTTGACTGCTGACGTTTATATGCCTCTTAACGGAGTTGAAGTAACTCTAAAACAAGGTGAAACAACTGTTGCAACGTATACGACCGACGTTAACTATAACGGTGCATTTGTATTCAAAGATCTTCAACCGGGTGAATACACCGTTGAGTTCTCTCATCCTGATTACAAGGCCGATACTACATATACATGGAATGTTGACCGTCCTACAAAGGATAATGCTCCTATTGTTGTAACTGTTGAAGCAGCAAAAACAGCTTATCCTATTGCTTTCATTGAAAGCAAATCTTATGTTCCTCCTACAACGGTTTATGTAAACTATCCCGACTCTACTGCAGGTAAAGCAGGCTTTGAATTGGCGAAATATTATGAAGTTAAAGGCACAGCATATGACCTTCTTGCAGAACAATTAACCGGTAAGACTGTTCGTCGTCAAATTATCCGCGAAGACCGTCTTTATGTTCTCGCTCTTGATGAAGCCAATGAGCCTTATATCTATCTTGCTGACATTGCTGCAGGTATTGTAACAGAACTTGACAAAGTTGCTCTTACTCTTGGTGCTAACCAACAAATAAAACTTTCGGATATTGCTCTTACTGCCGATCATGTATTGGTGGGCTGTAGCTTTGGTAAAAACCATTATAGTGATGAAAAAGCAACAGAAGATGGAGAAACTCGTGGCGAAATTCAATTCTACAAGTGGACACAAAATGAAACTACCAAACTCCCTGAAACTTGTGAGAAATGGTTTACTTCTAACCACTCTGCCAACTTTAATCGTGCACTTGCAGGTAAGACAATTGCTTATTCTGGAACTCTTGAAAGCGGAGCCGTGATGACAACAATGAACTCAGCAGGAGTAAATTCAATGCGTGTTGACCTATTCCCAATTACTGAAGGCGTAGGTGATGGTAAAGTATTCAGCTATAACAAATGTGGTTCATTTGGTAAAAACGTTCTTGGAGATGACTATGA
>JAFXGB010000141.1 GCA_017520235.1 Muribaculaceae bacterium
ACGAGTCATATCTATTTCAATAATCTTTTCTATTTCAGCATCAGTAG
The DNA here is from genome assembly GCA_017520235.1 of Muribaculaceae bacterium. GTDB lineage: Bacteria > Bacteroidota > Bacteroidia > Bacteroidales > Muribaculaceae > RGIG4079. The sequence continues at coordinate 48 of JAFXGB010000141.1, forward strand.
GTGCTTGGAACAAAAATTCACCTTGCGGACCTGCGACAAAACTGCTTCCCCAGAATTTTATCCCATTTGTCATTGCAGATGGATCGGGTTCATGACCAACTCGATTGACTGACACGACCGGCAAGCCATTAGCTACTGCGTGAGCTCGCTGTATTGTAATCCATGCTTCACGTTGACGCGCTTGTTCTTCATCTGTATCAGAACTTTCCCAACCGATAGCAGTGGGGTATATGAGTAGCTCTGCTCCTCGCAATGCCATCAAGCGTGCAGCTTCGGGATACCATTGATCCCAGCACACTAATACTCCAAGTCGACCTATTGATGTTTCAATAGGCTCAAAGCCTAAATCGCCAGGGGTAAAATAGAACTTTTCATAATAAGCAGGATCGTCAGGAATGTGCATTTTACGATACTTCCCGGCGATAGATCCATCTTTATCAAACACGACTGCTGTATTATGATATAAGCCGGGGGCTCGTCGCTCAAACAATGATGTTACAATCACGATGCCCAACTCTTTTGCCAATGAAGCATAAGCATCTGTAACTGCAGACGGAATGGGAATAGCAAGGTTGCACTCATCAGTTGACTCCACTTGGCAAAAATATAGCGAATCATGCAATTCTTGATTTACAATAAGTTGCGCCCCCTCTGATGCTAATTGTCTCATTTTAGCAATCAAGCGGTTGCGATTATCCTCTATCGAAGATGTATTTTGTTGTTGTATAATTCCGACTTTTATTGTTCTATTCATATCGATAATATTTCTTTTGGTAATTGCATGGTTACACAATGTAATGAGCCATGTTGTTTTATCAATGCGTTGCAATCAACGGCAACTATTTTATATCCAGGGAAAGCTTGCTGTAAGCGTTCAATTGCAAGCGCGTCATTTTCTGGCTGATTATATGACGGCATTAAAACCGTATTCTTCAGAATAAGGAAATTAGCATATGTAGCTGGCAATCGCTCGCCATCTTCATCATATACAGCATTAGGGAATGGCAGTTCAACAAGATTAAATGGAGAGCCATCTACAGTGGTAAACTCTTCCAATTGCTGTTTCATCTTTTTTAATGCAGTGTAATGTTCATCTTTTTCATCATCACACCCCACATACACAATAGTATCATTAGGCGCAAGACGAGCAAGCGTATCAATGTGGCTATCAGTGTCATCTCCTGCCAAATATCCGTGATCAAGCCACAAAATTTTCTTCAAGCCTAATTCTCGGGATAGATATGCTTCAACCTCAGCTTTTGACATATCACCATTCCTATTTAATGACATTAAACACTCCGAAGTAGTCAACATAAGTCCCTTGCCATCACTTTCGACAGAGCCCCCTTCGAGCGTAAAGCCTAAATTATTTTTATATTCTCCTCCTATAATTCCTGCGTTTATAATAGAGCGAGAAATCAGATTATCATAACAAGAACTAAATTTCAGCCCCCAACCATTAAATTGAAAATCATGCATGACAAACATCCCATCTTCAATTGTCGTTATTGGGCCAAAATCACGCGCCCAAGTATCATTTGTAAGGGCAGTGTGATAGTATATATTAGAATTATCCAGATGTAACAATTGGCTTTGGGGTAGTTCAACATTAGGAGCGACTATTATGACTTTTTCCTCTTTTATTATTTCAGTTACGATATTCACAAAACACTCTGTAACCTCATCTAGCATATAATCCCAGTCGGTGCCACTATGAGGCCATGACAATAGAATTGCTCCTGTGGATTCCCACTCTGCCGGTAAACGATGTGAACAATCTTTATCCATTCTTTTAATTATTATTCATCAAAATCTTTCAAAGAGTCCCACACTGAGTTTTGCGAATCCATGTATTCTTCACAATAATCAAGGAAACCTCTTTTTTCAGTACTCCCTACAGCATGACACCACTCACCATACTCCTCTTGCAATTCTTCATCTTCATGCAATAGCTTTTTAAATTCAGCTTCAGCAATGTCTATACTACCATATTGTTGTAGGAGAGAATTAAACAATTGTGTTATATCATTCATGCTATTATAATTTAAACCGTTGATTTTACTTCAAATATAATAAACGCAATATAAATGAGCAAATATTTAGCATTTTATTAGAAATAAAATCAAATATTCTGTCATCAACAACAAAAGTCTACATTGAATGACATCAATGAAATTTTATATTAATTAACTTTAAAGTCGTCTATTCTTGCACATATACCCCCATAACTTTGCATAAAAACAAAAAAGATTATTTATGGAACCAATCCTCATTACTCCTCATGTTATTAATACCATAAAATCACTCCCGCTTGACGAACAAACAGCAATAACCGGAGCGTTAGTAGAAGAACTTATTCTTGATAGTCATTCTAAGAAATCCCTGTCACCTGTGCAAGAGATGCTTTACTCAATCATAAAATTTTACATCAAACAAGATTCGACTAAATTCATATCTACTCAATGTATCCATAAATAACTTAATCTTTTCTTGAATAACACAAAGAGGTTGCAAAATTTGATTTTGCAACCTCTTATTTTACTTGATATAAACTTTAAAGTAATTCTACCGATCGCTTAATAAATGAGCTTAAAGCTTCGCCTTTTAGTAAACCATTACCCAACAGCGCCAAGTCAATTAATTGTTTCACTACTGCTTGCTTCGAAGCATATTCAGATATCAAGTTTTCTTGTTTGCTTCGCAATTCTGAAACCTCTGATTCCAATTGCTTAATTTCATCTGCTGTCTTATTATCTTTTTTCAATTCAGAAATTTGATTATTCTTAGACGAAATTGATTCAAGAATAGGAGATACCTCACTTGCTATATTTGCATCAGCATCATTCAGTACTTTAGCGACCAATGGATGATCTGTATTAACAATGAGGCTATAGCTGTCAGGAAGTTCGCCATAAAAACTCATTCCTGGTTGCATTGCAGCCATCTCTTTCATGCGACGCATATACTCTCCTTGAGTAATAATCAATGGAGCATCAGTTTCACCCATGGCTTCAAATGACACGACGAACTCACATTTCTCAATAGCAGGAATTTGCGAACGGGATTCAGTTGTCAAGATTTCTCGTTGTAATTGAGATAAATTAACCTCTTTTTTGGTATCTTTTTTTATTAGATTTCCTATGACATCGCTGTCAACTCTAACAAATTGAGATTTTTCCAATTTACTTTCCAGTAATCCTATAAAGTGGCTGTCCAATTGCCCGTCCATCAACAATACATCATATCCTTTTTCTTTTGCTGAATTAATGTAATTATATTGGGCAATAGCATCTGTAGCATACAGATAAATTAAATTACCATCTTTGTCGATCTGTTCTGATTCAATAAGTGTTTTATATTCATCAAGAGTAAAATGTTTTCCATCAGTATTACTTAATAATACAAATTTCATGGCTGATTCACAGAATTTTTGTTCTGTCAACATACCATATTCAATGAATATCTTTATATCATCCCATTTACTTTCATATTCAGTCCTATCCGATTTGAAAATTTCTTCAAGACGAGCAGATACTTTTTTGGTTATATAAGTAGATATTTTCTTTACCGCAGCATCGCTTTGAAGATAAGAGCGTGATACATTTAATGGAATGTCAGGAGAATCAATAACTCCTTGCAACAACATCAAGAATTCAGGAACAACACCTTCAACTGAATCTGTTACAAATACTTGGTTGCAATATAATTGGATGCGATTTTTATTTATTTCAAAATTGTTTTTTATTTTAGGGAAATATAGTATTCCTGTTAACGTAAATGGATAATCTACATTCAGATGAATCCAGAATAAAGGATCTTCTTGACCAGGGTATAAATCATGATAAAAATTCAAGTAGTCTTCTTTTGTTAGGTCCGATGGTTTTTTCATCCATGCTGGATCAGTAACATTAATAACTTTATCTTTGTCAGTATCTACATATTTCCCATCTTTCCATTCTTGTTCTTTTCCTGAGATTACGAGGATAGGCAAGAAGCGGCAATATTTCTTCAACAAACCATCAATTCTTGATTGTTCAAGGAAATCTTTATTCTCATCATCAACATATAATACAATATCGGTTCCACGATTGGCTTTATCACATTCTTCCATTGTATATTCTGGAGAGCCATCACATGACCATTTGACTGCTTTTGCACCATCTTTATATGAAAGGGAATATATTTCAACCTTTTTTGCGACCATAAAAGCCGAATAGAAACCAAGTCCGAAATGTCCTATAATAGAATTAGCACTATCTTTATATTTCGCTAAGAACTCTTCAGCTCCGGAAAAAGCAATTTGATTGATATATTTATCAATATCCTCACTTGTCATACCTATACCGCAATCGCTCACAGTGAGAGTTCCTTTATCTTTATTAATCGAAACTTTTACATTAAGTTCTCCAAGTTCACCTTTTGCTTCCCCAACAGATGCTAATGTCTTTAGTTTTTGAGTTGCATCAATTGCGTTTGAAACTAATTCACGAAGGAAAATTTCATGATCACTATATAAAAATTTCTTGATAACCGGAAAAATATTTTCGGTGGTTACTCCAATTGTTCCTTTTTGCATTTCTATAATAATTTAAATTATTTTACTTCAACTATAATATTATCTCTATTCTCATTTACACTAACATAAATTTCATTGCCTTGATTTATCGTATTATCCAATATCAACTCAGCAATACCATCTTCTAAATATTTTTGTATTGCACGTTTCAGCGGACGAGCTCCATATTGAATATCATAACCTTTTTCTGCAATAAAATTTTTTGCTTCATTAGTTATAGTTAGTTTATAACCTAACTCTTCAACGCGCTTATAAAATCCGTTTAATTCAATATCAATAATTTTAAATATTGCCTCTCTTTCAAGGTTGTCAAATACAACGATGTCATCAATACGATTTAAAAACTCTGGAGAAAATGTTTTGTTCAACGCTTTCATTAATACTCCATGAGAATATTCTTTATCTATTGCTTTTGTACTAAATCCGACACCACTACCAAAATCTTTTAACTGGCGAGTGCCTATATTTGATGTCATTATTATTATAGAGTTCTTAAAATCAACTTTACGGCCTAAACTATCGGTCAAACGCCCCTCATCCATCACTTGTAGCAATAGATTGAACGTATCTGGATGAGCCTTTTCGATTTCATCTAACAACACAACGGAATAGGGGTGACGGCGCACTTTCTCGGTCAATTGTCCGCCTTCTTCATATCCGACATATCCCGGAGGTGCTCCTACAAGACGAGAGACCGAGAATTTCTCCATAAATTCACTCATATCAACTCGAATCAATGCGTCAGCAGAGTCAAACATATATTCAGCTAATTTTTTAGCCAAATGAGTTTTACCAACACCAGTGGGACCTAAGAACATGAATGTTCCTATTGGCTTATTAGGGTCCTTTAATCCGACTCGATTACGCTGGATGGCCTTAACTATTTTAGAGATAGCATCATCTTGACCTACTACTGCATTTTTTAACACAGTACCCATTTCTCTAAGACGTTTACCTTCAGCTTGGGCAATTCGTTGAACAGGGACACCTGTCATCATTGCAACGACTTCAGCAACCTTGTCATCATCAACAATCTCTCGTTGCATAACCAATTGCTCTTCCCAACGTTTTTGAGCTAAAGACAAATCTTGTTTAAGAATTTGCTCCTTATCTCGATAAGATGCGGCCAACTCAAAATCTTGAGAATGAGCTGCTTCTAATTTCTTAGAATTGGCATCTTCTATTTGTTTCTCAATGTTTTCAATCTCTTTTGGGACTGACAAATTCATTATGTGCATGCGAGAACCAGCTTCATCCATTGCATCAATCGCCTTGTCAGGGAATGTCCTATCACTCACATATCGTTCTGTTAGATACACACACGCCTCAAGAGCTTCTTGCGTATATGTTACATTATGGTGCTCTTCATACTTATCCTTAATATTTACAAGTATTTCGAGCGTTTCTTCAGGGGTTGTTGGCTCCACAATTACCTTCTGGAAACGTCGTTCTAATGCACCATCCTTCTCAATATTGTGTCTATATTCATCAAGTGTTGTTGCACCAATACATTGTAATTCTCCACGTGCCAATACAGGTTTCAACAAATTAGCGGCATCCATTGAGCCAGATGCATTTCCGGCACCAACAATGGTGTGTAATTCATCTATAAACAGAATTATATCTTTGTTTTTTGACAATTCATCAATTATTGCCTTTATTCGTTCTTCAAATTGTCCCCTAAATTTTGTCCCGGCAACAATTGATGCCATATCCAAAGAAACTATGCGTTTATCAAATAATATTCTTGGCACATTTCGTTGAATAATTCTTACAGCTAAACCCTCTACTATTGCGGACTTACCAACACCAGGCTCTCCAATTAAAACGGGATTGTTTTTTTTCCGTCTACTTAGGATTTGTGTTAAACGTTCAATTTCTTTATCGCGACCTACAACAGCATCTAATTTGTTTTCTATTGCAGATCGAGTCAAATCAACTCCAAATTTATCCAACGCAGGAGTGTCATTTCCCTTCTTTGATGATTTTGTTGTTGTTGATGAGTCTTTTTGTTCAAATTCCATTACATCCTCATCATCATCCGTAAATTCGGCACCAAACTTTGGTGTGTCTACAACATTGACTAATCTGTCATATAATATATCGTAAGTTATTCCTGCGTTTGTGAAATTTTTCATATATGACATATTTTGCACCTCTTTGTTGTGAAATAGCGCCAATAATAAATGTTCAGTATCTACTATTGTTTTTTTCAACATTCTTGCTTCTAATGCGCTTAGCTTTATTATGCGATTGGCTAAATCTCCAATAGCAATAT
>JAFXGB010000142.1 GCA_017520235.1 Muribaculaceae bacterium
CAACATATTTAAAAACAATTGCGGACGAGGCATTCTATAATTGTTCAGAATTAAATTTGTTTAAAGGTGTTACTTATGCGACCGAAATAGGACGGGACGCATTCTATGGAACAAGTTGGTATAATAACCAAAAAGATGGCATATTGTATCTGTCCGAGGGTAATGGGAATACTATTTGCTACGGATATAAGGGAGCACAACCCACCGGCACTCTTACGATTAAAGATGGAACAACCTTAATTGCTGATATGGCATTTGCTGGTTGTATAGGAATTACTGATGTTATAATACCTAGTTCCATTAAATATGTTGGAGCAGGAGCGTTCGATGGCACAAGTTGGGATAGTAATCAAAACGGAATACTTTATTCAGGCGATATCTGTTTGGGCATAAGTGCCAGTTCTGCATATATTAAAGGAGACTTGGTCATTAAAGAGGGCACTACAAAAATCATTTCTAATGCATTTCTCAATGCCGAAATAAGTTCTCTTACTATCCCCAATTCGGTAACAGAGATAGGTTCTAACGCTTTCGGCGGTTGTTGGTTATTGACTCGTGTTACCATTGAGGACGGTACAACTGATTTATCCGGAGCGAGGTTTGATGGTTCGCCTCTTGAGACTATTTATTTAGGTCGAAATTCTGATTTTGTACCATCAGATAGTAACAGTCCAACAATTAAAGAAGTAACAATTGGCAACTCAGTTACTGAGATTGGCTATGGTGCGTTCTATGGATGCACCGGCTTGACCTCGGTAACAATACCTAATTCAGTAACAACAATTAACGGCAATGCGTTCTCAGGTTGCACCGGTTTGACTGATGTAACGATTGGCAATTCAGTAACATATATTGGTTCTGGTGCATTCTATGGAACAGGATGTTATAATAATTGCTCTGACGGAGAATTTGTGTATGTCGATAATTGTCTTGTTGACTTTAAGGGAGATCCATATGCCTATAATGGAGGCTACCTATATCGTAATAAAACACAAATTATTAAAGAAGGTACTCGGTTGGTCTCTTTAGATGGTGCTGATATGCGTTCTTTGAGCCCCACTGAGATTATTTCATTAAGCGCAACACCGCCAATCCTTTCAACACTAGGCTCCTATTATGGAGAATATAAAGATAGAATAGGAATGCTCTATGTACCATCTGATGCTTATAATGCATATTGGATGTCTGACACATGGTCAGCAGTATTTTCAAACATCAAGCCCCTCACTGTTGTTAGCACAATCTCGGTTGAGGCTCCATCAACATGTGTCTTGGGAGATTCAATTCAACTCAATGCTGTAGTCATGCCTAATAATGCATCATTCCCAACAATCAAATGGACAAGTAGCAATGAAGAGGTGGCAACAGTAGATAAAAACGGTTTGTTGAAATATCTCAAAGAGGGCAAAACTACTGTCACTGCTACAGCTGCCGATGGTAGTGGTGTGTCAACTTCTTTTGAAATAGAGGTAAAAGCCATAATGGTATCATCAATTACCCTAAACCACGACCGCTTGCGTCTTGATGTTGATAGTGTGGCAACTCTCACCGCGACTTTCGCTCCCGAAAATGCCTCTTACAAGACCGCAGAGTGGAGCGTGAGCGACAGCACTATTGTCGCCCTCGCCGATAATGGTGACGGCACAGCCACTATTAAGCAGCTAGCTGAGGGTACGGCCTATATATATGTTTGCACTATTGACGGCACAAATCTTGCCGACACATGTGAAGTAACAACCATTCAGCTTGTCGAAGCCATTACCTTAGACCCCACAGCAATAACATTGCCTCTTTATGAGTCAACCACAATCACCGCCACCATTGAGCCTGCTACTACCGACAATAAAGATCTCACATGGACATCATCGGCGCCCTCTATTGCTGCGGTAAAAGAGGATGCCAACGGCAATTGTGTTGTGGTCATGATGGCAGAAGGCACTGCTACTATCACAGCCACAGCCACCGATGGCAGCGAAATCACCGCTACGTCTCTTGTTTCGACACATCCATTGGTTAAGTCTATTACTCTCGACAAGACCGAGGTGTCGCTTATGATAGGAGAAACTGCTACATTGACCTATACTCTTGAGCCAACCGACGCTCACAATCCTATAGTGAAGTGGCGCAGTAACAATGAGCGTGTAGCAAGTGTCACCGACAATGGCGACGGTTCTGCGACCATTAAAGCAATTGCTTCGGGAGAAGCAATCGTGTCGGTATTTTCTACCGACGGCACCAATGTGATAACCGACTGCCATGTCATCGTGGGCAACACATTTGTCTATAATGGCATCACCTATCGCAAGACGTCTGATAGTGAGGTCAGCGTGATTGCCGGTGCCGAAAAATATGCCAATGATATCGATATCCCCGCTATCGCTATCTCTGAAAACAAGGAGTATAACGTTACCGCAATTGCCGACTCGGCTTTCTATCAGTGCGACAGTTTAACTGCTATCACCCTTCCCGACGGTTTGAATACTATTGGTAAGCATGTATTTTTAGAATGTACAAAAATAAAAACTATTGTTGTTCCCAATTCTGTAACAGCAATTGGTGGAGGGGCATTTAAACTTTGTTCAAGTTTAGAGAATATTTCTCTATCTGAAAACATAAAAGAGATAGCATATTATATGTTTAATGGTTGTTCTAACTTGAATTCAGTTAATTTGCAGAATGTTTATACGATTGGGGAGGGCGCTTTTATGGACTGTTCTCAATTAGAAGAAATTGTGCTTTCGGATTCATTAAGTATTATTCACAAAAAGGCATTTTCACGTTGCAAAGCTTTGTGTTCGATTGTTTTGCCAAACGGAATAACTACAATTGATGTTGATGCCTTCGCCGGTTGTCGCAAAATCACTAAGATTTATAGCAAGGCTGTTGTCCCTCCCACTGTAGCAAGCGATTTCCCCAACTACTCGGCTTCTCTTGCGGTACCTGCCGATGCTCTTGAGGCTTACAAGGCTGCTGACTATTGGAAGAATTTCACTAATATTGTGGGCGTGGGAGAATTGACCGACGGCACTACATTTGTTGTCGATGGCATCACCTATAAGAAAGTGGCAGAAGGACAAGCCGAAGTAACATATGGCGACGTAGCCTACACAGGCGACATTACAATTCCCGCTTCAGTTACTTACGCCAACCTCGACTATGAAATCATTGCAGTAAGTGACTCAGCATTCTATCGATGCGAAGGACTAACAGCCATCACTCTCCCTGAAAGCTTGAAAACCATTGGCAAGCGTTCTTTCTCTTTATGTCTAAACATAAAGTCAATCATTGTACCCAATTCGGTAATAAGTATTGATGGTGCAGCATTTGCCAATTGTACTTCATTAGAGAGTATTACACTTCCTAATGAAATTAAAACTCTTGGGAATTTCTTGTTATACAATAATATTTCATTAAAATCAATTATTATTCCAGATGCAGTTGTTTCTATAAGAGATAATTGTTTCCAGAATTGTACTTCTTTGACAGAAATTTTATTCCCCGAAAACATTGCAGCAATAGGGCATGATGCGTTCTTAGGTTGTAACAACATTACTAAATTATATAGCAATGCAGTTGTCCCTCCCACTGTAGTAAACGGCTTCCCCAACTATTCAGCCTCTCTCTATGTTCAACCTCAATCAGTTGAGGCTTATGTGGCTGCCGAATACTGGAAAAACTTCAATGTAAAGGCTATCCCTGGCATCGCTCTTGACGCAACCGAAATGGAGATGAATATCGGTGACGAAGTGACTTTAACAGCAACAATTGATCCTGCCGACATAACTGACTCGCAAATTAAATGGTCATCAAGTGACGATGATATAGCTATGGTTGACGATAATGGTAAGGTCGTTGCTCTCACCCCTGGTAAGGCTATAATCACAGCAACAACTGCCGATGGTAGAACAATAGATGGAGTATGCGTTGTAAATGTGTCTAATGTTGTTACATTAGCAATCAAAGACTGCGAAGCTGCTACTATTGTTATTACTACAGAATATGGCAAAACAGAATCTATCGCTATTGAAGCAACTGTAGGTTGGGAAATAAACTCAGTAACATTCAATGGCGAAGATGTAACTGCCGACTTTATTGCAGGTGAGCTATTTACTACACCTGCTATCGTGGAAGATAGCGAGTTGGTAATTACTTATTCGTCTAAGTCAGTAGATGTTGAAGATATAACAGCGCAAGCTAAAGATGTGAAAGTATATGGATATGACAATACTATTACTATTAAGGGCGCTGACGTTGGCTCGGTAGTAGAAGTGGTTGATACTAAGGGTGTAGTGATCTACTCAGGTATTGAAAAGAGCATCACTATTGATAACGATGGTGTGTATATTGTAACTGTAGAAGGTCGCACTTTCAAACTTGCATTGTAATTTAATTCTCTTGTCTAAATAGATAGAGGCTGTGTCAAAATTAGATTTGTACCCTCTCCCGGCGTTTCCGTACACTCCCTACATTAGGGAGAGAGCTATTAGATAGTACATAAGTTATTGACTCTCAACTTTGACGATTTGCTCCACTAATGTAGGTGGCAGTCACGAAGTGACTGAGGGGTATACACAAAGAGGCTGTGTTCAAAAATGGACACAGCCTCATTGTTTTTTTGTATTGCAAAAAAAATTTTAGTGGCAAGTTTTTGACATTATAATAGATAATTTTGTTAACTTTGGGATATTGAATATAAATTTAAATTCTAAATACCATTATGCTAACTCCTGAAGACATTAAAACTCTTGAGAAAAAAGGGATTACTCAAGATGAGCTGATGGCTCAAATAGATCGTTTTAAAACCGGTTTCCCCTACTTGCGTCTCGCTAATACGGCTACTATTGGTGCCGGTATCATCAAACTAACTCCTGAGGAACAAAACAACGCCATCGATCGTTGGCAAAAGTATTTGAACGAAGGTGGCGAGGTGTGTAAATTTGTGCCCGCATCAGGTGCTGCTTCTCGCATGTTCAAATCGCTATTCTCGTTTGTTGATGGTGATGACGATGTCCCATCTGAAGGCTCAGATGTTGCCGAATTGATTGAAAACATTCACAATCTTGCATTTTTTGGCGAGCTTGATGACATTTGCCGCGACATCTATTCCAAGAGTGTGGAATCGCTCATCGAGGAACATCGCTACAAAGATGTTATCAATGCTATCATCAGCGAAAAAGGTATGAACTATGGCAATCTGCCTAAAGGGTTGCTCACTTTCCACAAATACAGTGATTCTACTCGCACTCCGGTAGAAGAACAACTCGTGGAAGGTGCTCAAACAGCTTCACAAAACGATGGTATCGTAAACTTGCATTTCACAGTTTCTACTAACCACCGCGAGCTATTTAAAGAAAAACTCGCTGCCGTGGTCCCCGATTGTGAACAACGCATGGGTGTTAAGTTTAACATTTCTATGTCGGAACAAAAACCATCAACCGACACTGTTGCCGTTAATCCCGACAACACTCTATTCCGCGAAGGTGGTAACCTCGTGTTCCGTCCCGGTGGTCATGGTGCGTTGATTGAAAATCTAAACGATATCGATGCGGCTGTTGTGTTCATCAAGAATATTGACAATGTTGTTCCCGACTCTCGTCGTGCTGCGACTCTTCAATACAAACAAGTGATTGCAGGATATCTAATCCAAGCTCACGACATGATTGAAAAGTATCTCAACGATATTGAAAACGGCAATTACGACATTGAAAAGGTGCGTGACATGATTGCATTCCTCCACCAAGTGCTAAATGTGAGAGACGAACGCATGAAAACACTCGAAGATGCCGAACTCGTTCTATATATCAAAGAAAAGCTCAATCGTCCATTGCGCGTGTGCGGAATGGTGAAAAATGAGGGTGAACCTGGTGGCGGTCCATATATCGCTTACAACCAAGATGGCTCTACATCTCCTCAAATCCTTGAAAGTCACCAAATCGATCCGGCTAATACTGATTACAAAGCAATGGTGGCTCAAGCGACTCACTTTAATCCGGTTGACCTCGTGTGCTACATCAAAGATATTAAAGGCAACAAGTTTAACTTGCCAGAATATGTTGATGCTAACACAGGGTTCATCTCTTCTAAATCTTTGCATGGCAAAGAACTTCGCGCGCTTGAATTACCAGGATTGTGGAATGGAGCAATGAGTAATTGGAACACTATCTTTATTGAAGTACCCATTGACACATTCAACCCTGTTAAGACTGTAAACGATCTTCTTCGTCCTGCTCATCAAGGATAAGACAACGGAGTTGAAAGTTAATGAAGACTGTGTTCAAATTTAGATTTGTACCCTCTCCCGGCTTTGCCGTACTCTCCCTACATTAAGGAGAGAGCTATTAGATAGCACGTAAGTTATTGACTCTCAACTTTGACGAGTTGCTCCACTAATGTAGGGGAGCTGTCACGAAGTGACTGAGGGGTATACACTAAGAGACTGTGTTCAAAATTGCCACAGTCTCTTTTTAGTGAGTAGTCGCACCTTTACGATGTACATTGTGATATACTCGGTTTTTCTATTTTAACTTTACTCTCTCAATTCTCTACTTTATATTAAAAATGGGACGGAGATGCAGTGATGCATCTTCGTCCCTCATGTTTACACTATACTTAAAAATTGCTGATTAAGCTTCTGTTATTTTTTTGCACATTCTTTTTTCATGTGGCATTTATCCCCTTTTTTGTGCATTCCCTTATGATGTTTATTGTGTCTCGGAGCTTTTTTAGGAGCGTCCAACACTTGATTTTCGAGGAATTGCACATACTGTTCAGGTGTCAATATTTTTTTCACTTCAGCAAGGTGTTTAACTTTTGCTTCGCGTGCCACAGAGTCTCTAAATTGACGATTTTTCTTGCGATCGCCCTTTTTCATCTCCTTTGAGGGGCATGATGCTTTTAATGCATCAAGTTGTGCTTGTTGTGCTTGTGTTAATTCAATTCCGGCAAATGGATTGGGACAATCGTGCTTTACCTTTTTGTTACATTTCTTGTGTTTATCGCATGTTTCCTTTTGACAATCTTTTTTGTCACATTGTTTACCATGAGCCATTGCATTAAATGAGAATAATGACATGGTTACAACTACTGCACTTAATAAAATCTTTTTCATCGTTCTATAATTTAATCAAGTTTTATTTTCTGTTTTTTAGCTAAGCAAATTAATCTGCATTTGTCTATATGACTTAGCTAAAACAGAAAAGTTTAATCCTGCTTTATAAAACGATGATTTTTAACGTTATTTTTAATTTACAGTTCGGCACACTCGGCAAGCCACAAAGCCGATGACGCATCAGAAGGCATCGTCCAAGCTCCTCTCGGAGAGATAGATAAGCCTAATACATTTGGTCCATCAGGCAAACATGAACGTTTAAATTGCTGATTGAAAAATCTACGGAAAAATGTGGTCATCCAATGTTTGATTACATCATGTTCATATACTCCGGCAAAGGCTTTTTGTGCCAAATAGAAGATTTTTTTAGGAGAAAAACCATAGTGCAATGTGTAATACAACACAAAATCGTGCAATTCATAGGGCCCTACAAGATCCTCCGTCTTTTGCTTAATGTTTCCATCTTCATCAGCAGGAATTAATTCCGGACTGATGGGTGTATCAACGATATCCAACAATATCGCTTGTACAGTAGCATCTGACTGCAATGCTATCCACCTTACAAGGTGTTTAACTAATGTTTTGGGGACTCCTGCATTCACGCCATACATTGACATGTGATCTCCATTGTAAGTAGCCCACCCTAAAGCAAGTTCCGATAAATCACCTGTGCCAAGCACCATGCCACCCACTTGATTAGCAACATCCATCAATATCTGAGTGCGTTCACGCGCCTGCGAGTTTTCATAGGTTACATCGTGAACATTTTTATCGTGATTGATATCTTTAAAGTGTTGTTCGACCGATGGGACAATCGATATCTCGCGTTGAGTAATTCCCAACTCAGTCATCATTTTCAGAGCATTACGATATGTGCGGTCGGTTGTTCCAAATCCCGGCATCGTAACTCCGATAATACCAGCGCGGTCCAATCCCAAATTGTCAAATGTCTTTACTGCTACAAGCAATGCAAGAGTTGAATCAAGACCACCAGAAATACCTACAACAATTGAACGTGCATGGGTAAACTCTATGCGACGAGCAAGCCCGGCAACTTGTGTATTCACCACTTCGTTACACAACATCTCCACGTCGGCCTCATTTTGTGGAATAAAAGGATTAGGATTAATATTGCGATAAAATGCCTCGTCAATCTCTCTAAGTGATTTATCTATGGTTATAGTGCTATATTGCTCTGATAATTCTCTCGATGCACATTCGCTAAATATATTGTTTGCCAAGCGTTCTTTATTAATTGCGTCAATGTCAACATCGGCAATAACTATTTTTGCGTCAAAGCTCCATCGTTCAGATTCCGCCAACAAGACTCCATTTTCAGCTATAAAGGCGTTGCCTTCATATACGCTATCTGTTGTTGATTCGCCATACCCAGCTCCCGAATAAACATATGCCGATACTGATTGCGATGAATGTTGCGTAATCAAGGCTTTAAATCGGTCATAACTTCCGGCAACACTGCATGCAGCCGACAAGTTTACAATCACTTGAGCTCCTGCCATCGCCGCTTTGACCGATTGAGGAATTGGAGATAACATGTCATCTCCTATCTCTACTGCAACTGAGACATTTTCTATTCTAAATATCTGATTCACCGAAAATGGGACATCAAAACCGGCAATTTCTATAACAGAATCGACTCCATGTCCTGACTGCCACCAACGTTTTTCATTCACTCCATTAGACTCAGGAATATAACTTTTGGGGACAACTCCCATTATTTTCCCTTTATATATGACAACAGCGCAGTTATATAATCGATTATTGTATTTGATGGGTGCCCCGACAAACAACAACATCGGCCATTGTGCTGATGCTTTTGCTATCTCTTTTAATCCAACTTGCACTCCTTGCAAAAGAGTCTCAGTATGAAAAAGATCCCCACAAGAATAGCTTGTCACTGACAATTCTGGAAATACAACAACTTGAACTTTTTTCTCGTTTAGCTCTTCGCACATTGATATAATATTGGCAACATTATATTTTACATCGGCGACATTTACCTTTGAAACAGCTGATGCTACTCTTAGAAATCCATTATTCATATTCATTCAATTTAGGACGCTACAAAATTAGCTATTTTTTCTTAGGTAATCACACATTTATAAAAAAAGCGTTGCAATCAAAGACTGCAACGCTCAGTAATTTATATGTATCTCATCTAATTAAAGACTTGTCAAATTAGATGAGATAGTGAATGATTTAACTTGTGTACCACCTGAGAATGTTCCGCCTCGAGTGACTTCGTTAAATACTGTTCCCCCACTCACTGAACCACCAGTGTATAGTTTGTATGAACTTCCACTTACAAATTCAGGTAATGTTATGTAGCATCCTTGACTCATTGCTTGTGGAGCCTTGAACGACATTATATGTTGTCCCGACGATGTAGTCACTGTAATCAACGTACCGGCTGAAATTGATGATGAGTACTTGATTGTTGGTACTTGACATTGTGTTGTTGTTAGATTCAACATGTTACCTTTTTGATTGATAACTGTTCCTCCGGTTATTTTTAACTTACTTGCTTGGTCAACATCGATACCTTCTTCAGGCTCACGAGATCCACTTGCAAGAAGAAGACCACCACTAATTGTCATTGCACTATTTGAGTCTACTGCATCATTACCAGTTGCAACACAACGAAGGTTACCTCCAGTTATATTAAGAGCTGTTGCAGCGTTTAAACAATCGTCGTAGGTATTAAAATAGAAATTACCTCCATGAATGTTGATTGTTGTTTTAGATTCGAGTCCTTCTCCACCTTCATTTGACGACTTAATTGAGAAACTACCACTATAAGCTGTCAACGTGCTCATTGCCTTAATGACCTTAGGACTTGTTGAAGAGCTTGAAGATGTTGAGCTATCTGGGCGACCGGGCTGACCACCGCCTGATGAACTTGAACCAAATTGTGCTCCTGTAGTTTGAGCTGTAACTACAAGAGGAGCAATTTCACCTACGGGAATTTCTTCTTCCTCTTCCTTTGGCGTTTCGGTATTATCGCCTTCCTCTTTAGGCTCAGTGTATTTGAAACATGCTACGCCTTGGAAAGGAACGTTAATCCATACATAGTAACCATCAGTTGTTGCTTCAGCGCAAACTGAGTTACGGAATGAAGTGTTACGAGTAGAACCTAAACCTGCAGAAGGGAATGTTCCTACAACTGAACCTGAACCTTTTTCTACAATTGTAACTGCCCCTTCTGAAATTGATGTATTTGAAGTACATAAATATGTTGAAATTGCGGCATATTCTGCTCCGTTGTAATTGAACAATTTCATATCAGTACCTTGTTCTTCGGGTCCTAATTCACCTATATATGCTCCGTTTGCACTAAAATGTGTTGCAGCATAACCTGCTGAACTTGATATCCAGAACGAGCCATCAGATTCTACAGTAATATTAGAATATGAATTATTTGCAATTTCATATGCAGCACCATCCTTTGTTAGTGTTATAGTGTTAGGTGTTGTTGATGTTATAGCTCCATTACTTATAGTGTAATAATAAACAACGCTACCATACAAGAACCAAATGCGACCATTTGTCATGTTTCCACTTACTGACATCGCATCTCCAATACGAGTACATGGCGTTGCAGTATTTAACATTACTGTTGGTTCAGATGTTTCACTATCCCATTTGTATATTACAAAATTAGTAGTTGTTGAGTTAGTCAAGTTACATGCAACTATTGTACCACCTAAATTCTCAATTGAACTTAAATCATAAACTCCTGTTGTACATGTTGTTGTCGGCAACTCCCCTGTAACTGCTCCGGTATAAGCATTAATAATCTTGATGCTATGATCTGATATACCTGTACCACGACACACTGCATATAATTTACCATTGGCAACAGTAATGTCCTCAACACCTTGAGACCCTACTATTACCCAACTTGAGTTATTACCACCGTTTTGTGAATAGTTCCAAACTTGAGAAATTGCTCCATCAGTAGTCGTTGGAGGGGTTGTTATCTCTGGTGAAACTCCGTCGGCTGTACCCATAATGATTTGCATATCACTCTTAATACATTTACCTCCGGCACCTGTTGATTTAACATTAAATGTACCACCAAGAAGATTCAAGTTTCCGTCAACAGAAATACATATTGGGCTATAAGTATCAGTACCTGTTGATGCAGTATATGTTGCAGCACTACCCGATGTTGTAATTGATACATTTCCTGCGTTAAACACTGCTGAACCATCAACTGAAATACCTTTACCTCCTATTCCTGAATGTGTTGCATTAATTGTTCCGCCATTTTGTGTATAGAGGCCATCGCACTTAATCAAAGTACAATGAGAAGGGTTATAGTTAACTACAACTGAGTTTCCTGTCAATGTTCCAGTGATTGTTCCTCCTGAGATTGTAGTGTTAGCATCTGATTTGAACCCTTTTGCAGAATTGGCTTTTACATTCAATGTTATTTGTCCGCCTGTTACATTTATATTATTATCGGCTGATACACAAGTTGATGAATAGTTATCAGTTACTCCTGATGTATTTGTATATGTACCACATGCACCAGTTACTGTTATCTCAAGATTACCTCCTTTAAGATTTACATTACCATCAGCTGAAATACCCTTACCTCCGGCTCCTGAATGTGTTACATAGATTGTTCCATCATTCATCACAAAGTCGCCATCAGTCTTTATGGCTGTACAATATGATGGATCATTTGAAACAATTGCAACAGCACCTGTCATGTTGGCTGTTATTGTTCCGCCATTCATTGTCATCGTTTGCTTGGTCTTGAAACC
>JAFXGB010000143.1 GCA_017520235.1 Muribaculaceae bacterium
ACACATTGTCATGGACTCCGGCAATGCCTCTCAATAAATATCCCGACATTCCGGAATACAAAAAGCATTATCCGTTCAAATATATATTCATGCCAGGCGACAAGGATCGCTATCGCGCCTACAAAGTCTCAGCACCGGTAAATAGCGAGGTTACTGCTGTTGCCGCAGAATATATCAGAAGTTTGTCTCTTGGCAAACGTGATGTAATGGATATGCTCAACGTAGCATACACCGTTACTCCCTACCCCTACACCAAAGAAATAGATAATCGTGTTGAGTTGATGGACAGCTACATCAGACTTGACCGAGATTTAGATCAGCTATTTAAAGCAATTGACAAGAACGTAGGGCTAAACAACTCTTTGATATTCCTTGCTGGCACACCTGCGTCAGTTACCGGTCGTCGCGATGATGAGAAATGGAACATTCCTTCGGGAGAGTTCTCTCCTCGCAAAGCGATTTCTCTACTCAACATGTATCTGATGGCTATTCATGGTAATGGCGAGTGGGTTAACGGATATCATGACAACAAATTTTATTTAAATCACAAACTCATCAAGGAGCGTGATGTAAACATCAAAAACATTCGCAACGATGCTGCTGATTTCTTAGCTCGCATGAGTGGAGTGAGCAATGTCGTGAGCATCGATGATATCATATCGGGTAATGCCGAAAATAGTGTGGCATTGCGACACAACACCCACATAAAACATGCAGGAGACTTGTATGTAACAATAAATCCGGGATGGGAAACTGTTGAAACACACAACGGCAAGGAAAAACGCACCACTGCTCGAAGTGTTGCCACAAATGCCCCTGTCTATATCTTGTGTCCGGGGATTACCCCTCAAACAATTAGTACTGAGGTTGATGCATGTCTCATTTCCCCTACTGTTGCGCGTCTTTTGCGCATACGTTCTCCCAATGCATCATCGATGAAACCGATACGCCTATAACACTTTATCGGCTTCAACCCTCTTATATTTCAATGATTTAAACTATCTTTGCAGTCGATAAACCATTTTTTGTGTGGTTTATCGCTATTACAACTTTTGAAATAATAAAAACTATATAAAATGTCATTTACATCACTACTAAACAAACTCTTTGGCAATAAGTCGCAACGAGACTTAAAAGAGATTAAACCCATCGTTGATAAAATCAACGCTCTTGGCCCTGCAATGAAAGAGCTTTCTAACGATGAACTTCGTGCTAAAATCGCTGAGGTGCGTCAAGCTCTTGCTGATAGCATCGCTGAAGACCAAAAGGCTATTGACGAACTAAAAATTAAAATCGAGGAGCTCCCATTTGAGGAACGTCAACCACTATGGGACAATATCGATAAACGCGAAAAGAACATTCTCGAAACCCTCGATAATGAACTTGATCGTCATCTACCGGTGGTATATGCGGCAATTCGCGAAACTGCGGCTCGTTTTGCTGCTAATGAAACTGTAGAAGTTACTGCTAACCAAATGGACCGCGACCTTGCTGCCCAAGGACGTGATTTTGTTACTATCGAAGGCGATAAAGCGATATACACCAACCACTGGATTGCCGGTGGTAACGAGGTAAAATGGGACATGGTACACTATGATGTTCAGCTCATTGGTGGTACTGTACTTCATCAAGGTAAGATTGCCGAAATGGCAACCGGTGAAGGTAAGACACTTGTGGCTACTCTACCGGTGTTCCTTCGCTCACTAACAGGAAAAGGTGTTCACGTTGTAACTGTCAACGACTACCTTTCTAAACGTGACTCTGAATGGATGGGACCATTATATATGTTCCATGGCTCAACTGTTGATTGCATCGACAAGCATCAGCCCAATACTCCACAACGTCGTGCGGCTTATAACTGCGACATCACATTTGGTACAAACAATGAGTTCGGCTTTGACTACCTTCGCGACAATATGGCCATGTCGCCACTTGACATGGTGCAACGTAAGCACTATTATGCAATTGTCGATGAGGTGGACTCAGTACTTATTGACGACGCTCGTACTCCGCTCATCATTTCAGGTCCTGTACCTAAAGGTGATGACCAGATGTTTATGGAATATCGTAGCAATGTTGAACGTGTCGTACAAGCACAACGTCGCCTTGTAACTCAAATACT
>JAFXGB010000013.1 GCA_017520235.1 Muribaculaceae bacterium
ATTGGTTATACCAACTGAATACTTTCTTAATATCATTAGTATACACTCTTTCATCGTCAAAGTCAGGAAGAATTTCAGCAAAATATGCGCGAATTTCATTATCACCACCAATAGCTTTAACATCTACTTGCTTACCCTCATTTTTCACTCTAATTGCTTCAAATACATCATTCAAAGGGATATCTTCTTCTGTTGTATAAATTGCAATATCACCAAGTGAAATAACTTTGTCATGGGCATATGCTGGAGTTCTTTTGCCTGTCATTAGAGATTCAACTATAAGCATATTTTTTCCTTGATTGACCAATTTAAATAGTCCAGGACGACCTGATATTGAAAGAATTGTCTTTAACATGTTATTGTATAATATTTGTTAGTTCTAAAATTGTCCACAAATTTAGCATTTTTAGTCGAAATACCATCTATAATTATTAACTTTGTCAAACTAAATGATTTTTTAATGCTTAAATTTTTAAAATATCTATTCCAGTTAATTATTTCCCCAACACCAGGATGGGAAGACATATCTCATGAAGGTCGTGATGCTAAGTTATTAGCATCAGAAGGATTGTATCCTCTTTTGGGTATAACAGCATTAACAACTTTTATTACTTATTTTTTTAACGATAGCGGACTAATTGTTCTTTTACAAAAGGCAATAATCACATTTATTCAATATTTCGCATCTTATTTTATTGCAATTTTTTTATTCTCTGTTTATATACCTAAATACATAGATGGTGAGCCAAATGAAAAACGGATAACAACATTCATCACTTTCAACATTGCAATTTTAGCAATAATTCGAATTGTAGAGAATTGTTTACCTATAGAATTATCAATTGTTCAATTCCTTCCAATATTTGTTGCAATAGTAATGTGGAAAGGCACTAAATATATGGCTGTAAACAAAAACAAAATAGGACAATTTATGTTATTATCTATAATATCAATTATTGTTACGCCATATTTATTACAAGCATTGTTTAATTTCATTCTTCCATCTTAATTATCACTATGAATTTCAAAGAAATAAATATAAAAAATCGCAGAGCAACATTTGACTACAATATAATTGAGACATATACTGCCGGCATTATGTTGACTGGAACTGAGATTAAATCAATCCGATTAGGTAAAGCAGGATTGACAGACACTTTCTGCTATGTCAACAATGGGGAAGTGTGGGTGAAGAACATGTATATTGCCGAATATTTTTATGGTACATACAATAATCACGTTGCTCGCAGAGACCGCAAACTCCTCTTAAACAAAAAAGAGATTGCTAAAATTGAGAAAAATGGGAAAGAAACAGGATTCTCAATCATCCCAATGAAACTTTTTATAAACGATAGGGGATTGGCAAAACTTGTTATAGGAGTAGGGCGAGGCAAGAAAGAATACGACAAACGTCAGTCTATTAAAGAACGTGAAGACAAGCGTTCTATGGCTCGATTATTTGACAAATAAATCACACAGCAGAAACAACTATCAATTGGCGAGAGCCATTAGAGACAGTACAGCCAAATACACGTTTATCTCCTCCATCTTTTACTTTTAATTTACGACGCAAATCCTCAGCTGACATTATAAAATTACGCGTTGCCACATTTATTTGGGGATATTTAGACATAAATTCCTTTATTTCTTTTGACGAGAAAGGTATTATATCCACTATTTTAAATATATCTCCTGGAAAATCCGATATTTGATCTTGCGAAGTGTATAAATGCGTATTACTATGCAATTTTGCTACATTATATTTACTTGACAATAATCTAAATGGAGCTACCTTCATTATAGCAGGATATGGCTCATATAAATATCCTTGTTCTTGAGGTATAGCATAATGTGGAGTTGCATTAATTTCATCATTCTGATCAAACGACAATTTTATAGACTCTTTTTTATCCAATGTTACCGCATTAACTTTTACAATTTCAGTTCTAATTTTAAAATCAACAACAACCACTATTTCTTTGCACTCCCGTAGCGTTCCAATAGCATATATTTCTGTAATTTCAGGCAACTCTCTTATTATTTGAGAGATATCTAACATTGGTGATGCTTTAATGATTAATTTATCACACTTTTTCTTAATGTCATTAAATATTGCTGTAACATCAGGTTCACAGTCGCTTAACGCAAATAATCTCTTACCACTATTCCCTCGACGAGCAGGGTCTATAAAAGCTACATCAAAATGACTCACCACATTCTTGATGAATTCACAGCAGTCGGCATTTTTTACATTAATATTTTTAAAGCCTAATATCCCTGCATTATACTTTACTGCTTGTGCAATCTCAGGATTTCGCTCCACAGCTGTAATAGATTGTACTCTTTGTGCAAAATGATATACATCAATTCCTAATCCACAAGTTAAATCTATCATAGAGACGCCATCATCTATCAATGTCGCATGAAACGCTGACAATAAATCAGATGTACACTGCTCAGCAGATAATGTGGTTGGGAAAACAAATTGTTTGTTTTGTAACGTAGCTGATAATTTCTTTAAAGCCTTACGTCGACACTCAATTTGCAAGATGGCAAAGGCTAATTCTTCTGTCATCTGTTTATGATAACGCAATCTAAGTTTTGAAACATCCTCATCTTGATGCTCCTCAATCCATTTGTATATTTCAGAGGATATATTAATCATATCACAAAGATATGAAAAAAACTCGGTATGTCTCCGAAGAAACACACCGAGTAAACAACTATATAATTTATTTCTTATCCTTTTATAGCTGCGATACCTGGAAGGACTTTTCCTTCAATAGCTTCAAGAAGAGCACCACCACCTGTTGATACATAAGACACTTTGTCAGCTAAGCCAAACTTGTTGACACATGCAACAGAGTCACCACCACCTACAAGAGAGAAAGCACCATTAGCAGTAGCTTCTACGATTGCTTCAGCTACAGCTTTAGAGCCAACGGCAAATGTATCAAATTCAAATACTCCGGCAGGTCCATTCCAAAGAATAGTTTTAGCACCCTTAATTGCATCAGCAAATGCTTTTTGTGTTTCAGGACCGGCATCCATACCTTCCCAACCTTCTGGGATATCCATTACTGAAGCGATTTGAGTGTTAGCATCGTTGCTAAATTTATCTCCTGCAACGCAGTCAGTACCAAGAACGAGATTTACGCCTTTCTCAGCAGCTTTCTTCATGATATCAAGAGCAAGGTCAAGTTTATCATCTTCGCATATTGATAGCCCGATTTTACCACCTTGAGCTTTAGCAAAAGTATATGTCATACCACCACAAAGAATCAAGTTATCAACTTTATCCATCAAGTTTTCGATGATACCAATTTTAGTTGAAACTTTAGAACCACCCATGATGGCTGTAAATGGGCGTTTGATGTCGCTAAGAATTGCATCAACTGCATTAACTTCTTTTTCCATCAAGTAGCCAAGCATTTTGTTATCTGCATCAAAACTATCAGCAATAACAGCAGTAGAAGCATGTTTACGATGAGCTGTACCGAATGCGTCATTTACATAGCAATCAGCATAGCTTGCAAGCGTCTTTGCAAATGCTTTTTGACTTTCCTTCATTTCTTTCTTAGCGGCCTCATACGCAGGATCTTCTTTGTCAATACCTACAGGTTTGCCTTCTTCTTCAGGATAGAAACGAAGATTTTCAAGCAACAACACTTCACCTGGCTTAAGAGCAGCGGCAGCATCAGCAGCTTTAGCACAATCAGGAGCAAATTGGACATCTGTTCCAAGAGCAGCAGCTACAGCATCTTTAATTTGAGAAAGAGAAAATTTAGGATTAACCTTACCTTTTGGTTTACCCATGTGTGACATAATGATAAGAGCGCCACCATCAGCAAGAATTTTCTTTAGAGTAGGAAGAGCACCACGAATACGTGTGTCATCAGTTATCTTACCATTTTCATCTAAGGGTACATTAAAGTCAACTCTGACGATTGCCTTTTTACCGGCAAATTTGTAATTGTCAATTGTCATTTTACCTTATATTTAAAATTGTTATACTAAATACTTTATCCTTTGAAATGCAAATTTACTTTATTTTTCTGAAACAAATAAATTTAAACCGATTAAATGATGTTACGAGCTTTTAATAATTCACTCATTTCATCACACAATTTTTTTGCTTCATTCCCTGCGGCTTCAGCAAAATCTTCTCCTTTTGATGCATAAATAATGCCACGAGATGAATTTACAAGCAACCCGCAATCATCAATCATGCCATATTTTACCACCTCTTCAAGACTACCTCCTTGCGCTCCAACACCTGGAACAAGCAAGAAACTGTTTGGTGATACTGCTCTAATATCTTTAAACATTTCGCCTTGAGTAGCACCAACGACATACATCATCTCTTCATCTGATGCCCATTTTGCTGATGTTTCAAGTACATGTTCAAACAAACGTTTACCACTATTATCTCCAATTAATTGAAAATCGTGAGAGCCTTTATTTGATGTCAACGCAAGCAGAATTACCCATTTGCCCTCATATCCAAGGAATGGTGTAACACTATCTTCCCCCATATAGGGAGCTACAGTTATCGCGTCTACATCAAGATGCTCAAAGAAACTGCGAGCATATAATTGAGATGTATTTCCAATATCCCCACGCTTAGCATCAGCAATAATAAATTGGTCGGGATAGTTTGTTTTTAGATATTCAATTGTTTTTTCTAAAGCAATCCACCCTTCTACACCTAAACTTTCATAAAAAGCGAGATTAGGTTTATATGCAACCGTATAGGGAGCAGTAGCATCAATAATCGCTTTATTAAATGCAAATAAGGGACACTCATCATTCAATAGATGTTCCGGAATTTTCTTGATATCTGGATCAAGACCTACGCACAAGAATGAGCCTTTTTTGCGAATATTTTCTACTAATTCAAATCTTTTCATAATATAAATTTATTTTGGAGAGTTTTACAATTCGCTTTCTTTGAGTTTTTCAGCGTTTTCTGCAATAATCAACTGATCAATACATGCTTGAATATCACCATCTACAAATGCTTGAAGATTATATATTGTATAATTTATGCGGTGGTCTGTGATGCGACCTTGTGGATAATTGTATGTACGAATTTTTGCCGAACGGTCTCCGGTTGAAACCATAGTCTTACGACGAGAAGCAATATCATCAAGATATTTCTGGTGCTCCTTGTCATATATAAATGTACGCAAACGGCTCAACGCACGCTCTTTATTTTTGGGTTGATCTCGAGTTTCAGTACATTCAATGAGGATTTCCTCACTTTCTCCTGTTATAGGATTTTTCCAAATATAACGCAAGCGAACACCTGACTCTACCTTGTTCACGTTCTGTCCACCAGCACCACCACTTCGGAATGTATCCCATTTAATTTCGCCCTCGTTAATTTCAACATCAAATTCTTCTGCTTCAGGAAGCACAGCAACAGTAGCTGCCGATGTATGAACACGACCTTGTGTTTCTGTTGCAGGAACGCGTTGTACTCGATGCACACCACTTTCATACTTCAAGATACCATACACACCTTCGCCACTAACAGCAAATACGATTTCTTTAAAACCTCCGGCAGTTCCTTCATTAAAACTTGTAACAGCAACGTTCCATCCTTTAGATTCGCAATATTTGCTATACATTTTAAATAGGTCTCCGGCAAATATCGCTGCTTCATCGCCACCGGTTCCGCCACGTATTTCAACGATTGCATTTTTACCATCTTCTGGGTCAGCAGGAATTAGCAACAATTTAATTTCTTCTTCAAGTTCAGGCAAACGACTTGTAGCAGTATCTAATTCCTCCTTTGCCATTGCACGAAGGTCTTCATCGTTTTCAGTGTCAAGCACCTCACGAGCTTCTTTTATATTACCGAGTAATTGACGATACAATCGAGTTGCACCAGTCAATTTCTCAAGGTCTTTATATTCTTTTGTCAGTCGCACATAGCGCTTCATGTCGGCAATCACCGAAGGGTCGGTAATTAAAGTACTCACTTCCTCAAAGCGAGCCTCAATGCCATCAAGTCGAGACAATAATGATGAGTCGGCCATATATATTCTAAATTTTGTGCGAAGTTAACACTTTTAATCCATCAAACCTAAAATAATCAGCATTATGACACACTACAAAACCATTTTCTTCCATCTTTTTAGCACAATCACAAAATAGATTTACACATTTCATCATTGTTTAGTGTATTTTTCAGAAATAAATGGTAATGTGGTGTAAAAATGTTATCTTTGCACATCTAATAAAAATCGATGGAAACGACTATTTTAAATCAATTATACAGTCAGGCAACCGGAAATGAGCCTGAATCAATTATCGAGTTGCCGTCATCAGGCTCTAATCGTCGTTATTTTCGTATAAACGGCGAGCAATCCATGGTAGGAGCATTAGGAACATGTGTTGAAGAAAATCGTGCATTCCTCTATCTTGCCAAGCATTTCAAAGAAAAAGGATTACCTATTCCTGAAGTGTATGCATGTGCCGATGATGAGATGGCCTATGTGCAACAAGATCTTGGTGACACATTACTATTCAATGCGATAGAAAAGGGTAGAGCAACAAGCGTATTCAGCGAAGAAGAACGCCAACTACTCATCAAGACAATTCGATTGCTTCCTGACATTCAATTCGCAGGAGCTGTAGGTCTTGATTTCAATGTGTGCTATCCGTTACCCGAATTTGACGCTCGCTCTATTCTGTGGGACCTTAATTATTTTAAATATTGTTTCCTCAAGGCCACCGGAATGGAATTCCTTGAAGATCGTCTTGAAGATGATTTTCAAGCGATGGTAGAGGTGTTGATGCGGAGCCAGTCAAGCACATTCATGTATCGTGATTTCCAATCACGCAACGTAATGATCCACAATGGCGAGCCATGGTTCATTGATTTCCAAGGAGGCAGAAAAGGACCTTTCTACTATGACGTTGCCTCATTCTTGTGGCAAGCGAAAGCCAATTATCCCGAAAGCCTTCGCAATGAACTCATAAAAGAATACATTGATGCTTTGCGCAAATATATCCCTGTTGATGAAGCCTACTTCCATGAACAATTGCGCCATTTTGTATTGTTCCGCACTCTACAAGTGCTAGGAGCTTATGGATTCCGCGGATATTTTGAGAAAAAGCCACACTTTATCCAAAGTGTGCCATTTGCTATAGAAAACCTTCGCAACCTACTCAATGAGCCATATCCTGAATACCCCTATTTAAGTGAGGTATTACACAATCTCGTTAACCTCAAGCAATTTAGCGATGACCTTCAAAAGCGCACACTCACAGTCAAAGTAATGAGTTTTGCTTATAAGAAGGGGATTCCTAATGACACATCAGGCAATGGTGGAGGCTATGTCTTTGACTGCCGTGCCGTAAATAACCCTGGCAAATATGAGCGATACAAACCTTTCACCGGACTTGATCAACAAGTAATCAAATTTCTTGAAGATGATGGAGAGATTATTGAATTCCTCGACCATGCCTATTCACTTGTTGACTCATCGGTAAAACGATATATCGAACGTGGATTTTCTAATTTGATGGTGTGTTTCGGCTGTACAGGCGGTCAACACCGCTCTGTCTATTGTGCTCAACACATGGCAGAACACCTCAACAAGAAATTCAACGTAAAAGTTGAACTTATCCATCGTGAACAAAATATCGAACAAACGTTCAAAGCCAAACATTAATTTCCAAATGAAAGCAATGATTTTTGCTGCCGGACTTGGCACAAGACTCAAACCATTTACCGATACTATGCCTAAAGCTCTCGTTCCGGTAAATGGTATATCTATGCTTGAACACGTGATAAAACGCCTAATAAAACAAGGCTTTGATGAAATTGTAGTTAATGTTTATCACTTTGGTGAGAAAATTATTGAATTCTTGGATGCTAAAGATAATTTCGGCATAAACATACACATCAGCGATGAACGTAATTGCCTATTAGACACAGGAGGGGGGATATTAAAAGCACGTCAATGGCTTGATGGCAATGAGCCAATATTGATTCACAATGCCGATATTCTCACCGACTTAGACTTGTGCGAAATGCGACAACATCACATTGAAAGTGGAGCAGATGCAACATTACTTGTCGCTGACAGAAAGACTACACGTTATTTCCTCTTTGACAATGCTGACAATCTGAAAGGGTGGACAAATATCTCTACCGGAGACATTAAACCCAAGACATTAACCGCGATTTCACAACTATCACACTTGGCATTTGGAGGCGTACACATCATCTCTCCATCTGTATTTAAAGAATTAGCGGACTATACATCAGAGCAAAAATTTTCAATAACACCATTCTATATTGATAGTTGCAACACCCTAAAAATTAAAGGCTATATCCCCCAAAAAGCATATCAATGGTTTGATATAGGCAAACCCGAAACCCTCACCCTCGCTGAAAACTCCTTCAAAATTCAATAATTCAAACTTTCTAAAACTTTTACCTAAATCGTGATGCGACATGTATTTGTGGTTTGATGTAGAAATAGAATAATATACAACGGGAACATAAAAATTTTGTGGAATGGGAAATAATTGCTATCTTTGCGGTCGCAAAATCAATACAAAACCAATTTTTAATTTTTATTTAAATGGCAACTAAAATCAGATTACAACGTCATGGTCGCAAAAACTATGCGTTTTATCCTATTGTTATCGCCGATAGCAGAGCACCACGAGATGGTAAATTTATTGAAAGGATAGGTTCTTATAATCCTAACACTAATCCTGCTACAATAACATTGAACTTCGAACGGGCTTTGTATTGGGTTAACTGTGGTGCACAACCAACAGACACAGTGCGCAATATCCTTTCTAACGAAGGTGTATTGTTGATGAAACACCTCCAAGGTGGTGTTAAAAAGGGAGCTTTTGATGAAGCTGAAGCACAACGCCGTTTTGATGCTTGGAAAGCACAAAAAGACGCTAACGTGAGCGCATTCAAAGCTGCTGAAAACAACAAGAAAGAAGAAGCTGCTAAAAAGCGCATGGAAGAAGAGCAAGCTAAAAACAAAGCTAAAGCTGAAATCGTAGCTAAGAAAAAAGCTGAACTTGCTGCCGCTGCTGCTGAAGCTGAAGCTGCTGCTAACGCAGAAGAAACAGTTGAAGAAGCTCCTGCTGCTGAAAGCGCAGAATAATTCTAACTTACACGCAATCCATATTGCGAAAATGAGCCGATGACATATTCATGTCGTCGGCTTTTTTACTCTAATTTATAGCGATGGAACATTACCTACAATTAGCACAGCAAAATCAAGCTAAAGCCCATGAGATTATTTCAACGCTGAATATTATAGAAGCGTGGAATTCAATCGGTGCAAAAATCAATTTGATAGGCTCTCTTAAAATAGGATTGCTCATGAAACATCTTGATATTGATTTTCATGTCTATACTGAGGTTGTGGATATCTCGCAAAGTTTCTATGCCATATCTTTAATAGCACAACATCCAGGAGTACAAAGTGTACAATATAGCAATCTACTCAATGAAGAAGATGAATGCCTTGAGTGGCACATCACATATATTGATGATAATCATGCTAAGTGGCAGATTGATATAATGCACATTGTTACAGGGTCAAAATATGATGGATATTTTGAACGGGTAGGTGATGGTATTGTGAGACGATTAACAGAGAAGTCTCGCAACACAATCCTAAAATTAAAATGGGAAACGCCCGATGACGAGAAAATCATGGGCGTTGAATACTATCGTGCGGTTTTAGATGGAGGAGTCAAAACAATGAAAGAGTTTCAAGAATATCGACTCGCACATCCGATTAATGGCATCCTCGAATGGCAACCTTAGTCTAAAAATCGACAAGGGACAGACTACTGCCATTGTGGGTAAAAACGGCGCGGGTAAGTCCACCTTTGTTAAACTACTGCTCAGATTTTATGATGCCGACAGTGGCGAGATACTTTACAACGGAGTAAATATCAAGGAATATGATATCGAGTCCTTAAGAAACCGCTTTGCAACGGTTTTCCAGGACTACAAGGTATTTGCACTTACCATTGCGGAGAACGTGCTCTGCAAGGAAGTTGAAACTGATTTTGATAATAGCACAGTTAAACGTGCTCTAAAAAACAGCGGTGCAGACCTATTCGTTGATAAGCTTGAGAACAAGGAAAGCACAGTTCTCACAAGGGAGTTTGACGAAAAAGGCACCGGCCTTTCAGGTGGCGAACAGCAAAAGCTTGCTGTTGCAAGAATGTTTGCCAAGGATTTTGACCTTGCAATACTTGACGAGCCCTCATCTGCCCTTGACCCAATTGCAGAATATCAGATGTACGAAAGTCTGATAAATGCCACAAAGGACAAAACCGTTATATACATTTCCCACAGACTGTCAAGCGCAGTTCTTTCCGACAAAATATTTGTTTTCGATGACGGAACCGTTTCCGAAAGCGGTACTCACGAGGAGCTTATGGCGCAGACACAGGGCTATTACGAAATGTTCACCCTTCAGGCATCCAACTACAAAAACGAAAAGGAGGGTGAAGCTGAATGAAAAAGATAAATAAACACAAAAACACACATAGCACAATCGGCAACATTTTTTATATGCTGAAAACTATGTTCAAGGTTTCCCCTATACTTGTTATTGGTGAAATCTTTCAGCATATTTTCTGTACCTTACCCGGCAGACTTGTATCCGTAATCGGTCTCAAGTTTGTTATTGACGAAGTGTAGAACGGTGCCGACACCAAAAGAATAATCTTCGGCGTTGCACTTATGGTTGCACTCATTGTGCTTGGTGAGGTTTCAACCTCAGTTTTCTTCGAGTTATTCGTTCACAGGGAACGTGAAAAGCTGGACTACGGCATACAGACAATGTTCTACAAAAAGGCAACTCAGCTTGACCTTCAGAAATATGACGAC
>JAFXGB010000144.1 GCA_017520235.1 Muribaculaceae bacterium
ATTACTTGATCACAATGGGCGCATGACTCCTGCTGAAATCGAGAAGAAAACCGGTTTCAAAAATGTAGAAGCTGTTGTCAGCCATCTGTTAGAGAGAGAAGCCATCATAATTTCAGAAAAATTAGTGGAGCGGTATCGCTCCCGTAAAGAGACCTATGTTAAACTCACAGCGATTCAAGGAGACAACAATGCAATTCATGTGGCTTTCGAAAAAGTCAAAGGTGCAAAGAAACAGGAGACAACACTATTAGCATTAATTGAGTTATCTGGATTTACACAAAAAGCAACTCCTTTAAAAGAGGTGTCTCGACAAGAACTGCTTGAACGTTCCGGTACAACTCCGGCTATAGTAAAAGCTATGGCCGATAAGGGTATTGTAGAGATATATAAAAAAGAGATTAATCGATTTCGCTATAACGGATTAGTAGGTGGTGAACTTCCCAAACTAAGCGAAGCTCAATCTAAAGCCCTTGATGAAATACACCGCAGTTTCATCAGTCATGACATATCACTATTACATGGTGTTACATCAAGTGGTAAAACTGAAATATACATTCATCTCATCTCCTATATATTAAATCAAGGTAATCAGGCTTTATATCTTGTTCCTGAAATTGCATTAACGACACAACTCACCCACCGTTTGCAACGTGTTTTTGGAGATAAAGTCATAATATATCACTCTAAATTTTCTGACAATGAGCGAGTTGATATTTGGAAAAAATTACTGACCTCTCGTGAGCCATGCGTTGTGATAGGGGCTCGCTCTTCTCTATTTCTTCCATTTAGTAACTTATCACTCGTCATTGTTGACGAGGAGCACGAGTCAAGCTACAAGCAACAAGATCCTGCGCCTCGGTATAATGCTCGAGACGTTGCTACAGTGCTTGCATCTATGCATGGAGCAAAAACACTCCTCGGGAGCGCGACACCATCTATTGAAACATATTTCAAAGCCACATCGGGCAAATATGGATTTATTGAACTCTCGGAGCGTTTTGATGGAGTAAAGCTACCTGAAATTGAAATCATTGATATGAACCTTGCTCGACGCAAGAGAACTACAACCGGAACATTCTCTGAGCGTACACGAACTCTTGCAACTGAAGCTATAAGTCGTGGCGAACAAGTTATATTTTTCCTCAATCGTCGAGGCTATGCACCTTTAGCCCGATGCAAACAATGTGGATGGGTGCCGAAATGTGAAAACTGCGATGTTTCTCTCACTTACCATCGACGATATAATCAATTAATATGCCATTATTGTGGAGCTACCCATCCATTACCAAATATTTGTCCGGCATGCAAAGATCCGGGTGTTGATGTACTTGGATATGGAACAGAGCGTGTTGAAGATGAAGTCGAAACGACATTCCCCGATGTAAAAATTGCACGAATGGACCTTGACACAACTCGCAATAAAGATGGGTATGAAAATATAATTGACGATTTTTCAAAACGCCGTTCTCAAATACTTGTAGGAACCCAAATGGTTACAAAAGGATTAGACTTTGATGGAGTCAGCCTTGTTGGAGTAATTAATGCCGACTCATTAATAAATTTCCCTGATTTTCGTGCAACAGAAAGAGCCTTTAATATGTTGGAACAAGTTGCTGGTAGAGCTGGCAGACGACAAGCACAAGGCATAGTCACAATACAGACAACACAACCATCACACCCCATATTATCCTTTCTGAAAAATCATGATTACAAAGGATATTATGAGGATGAAATCGATGAACGCAAGCGCTTCAACTACCCTCCTTTCACTCGACTTATATACATTTATTTAAAACACAGAGACAATGATACATTAACTGAACTCTCTGTTATATATAGTAATAAATTACGAGAATTGTTTGGGAACAGAGTCTTTGGTCCTGAAGAGCCAATGATTGGTCGTATTCAATCCCTATATATACGAAAAATAATGCTCAAGATTGAGGTAAACGCATCTATGAAAAAAGTTAAAGCAATATTGCGCAATACCTTCGAACAAATGCATCAAAACCCTCGTATGAAAGGATTGGTTATATATTATGATGTTGATCCTATGTAAAAAGCCTATCGATATTCGATAGGCTTTAATTTTAATAGTTGAAAATCTTTTTCAGAGATGTGATACTTGGGTCCTTCTCAACAATCTTTCCTTGTTTATCAATAAGAAAAGAATGATACCCATCCTCAAGTTGATATTCCCGAATTAGTTGTAGGGCTTTATCTCCTTGGGCATAAAATTGTGTCGATGCATCCAATTTATCCAATTTTACGATTTCGTTAAACAAACGCTCGCTACAATCAAAATTAATTGACAATTGAGTAAAATGATTCTCTAACTTCATGTCTCTGACAAAAGATGTATATTCACGACATTTAATCCGAGAATTTGCATCTTTTGATGCCCAAAAAGTAAGCAATACATATTTCCCCTTAAATTCATCAAGTGATACTGATGTATCATTCCGTTCTATCGAGAAAAAAGGAGCAACATAACCTTCTGACGAATCTATTACCTTACTCGTATGAGCTGAAACAGAAATCAAGAACACTGCAAAGACAACAATTATAAAAATTGCTTTCTTCATTACATAATCTTGAAATTCACACTAAAGATTTTATTTAGATTATATCAAAATAAAATCCCCGCCGATTTTCGGCAATACCAACCATCTCTATGGTTGGCATCTATTCGAGTGCAAAATTAGCAATTTTTCATCATAACACAAAACAGACATCCCTAATAATCACCATTTTAGGCATTATTCTCTTCTGAAAACTTGTAATAATAAGGGATAACACCATTTGTTAAATAATGCTAATTATATGTTTTGCAACATCTTTTCCTCATTTTATAATCCATATTTTGAATCAATTAATGATTGAATTGAATTATAAAAATCTGGAGATAATAACCATTCTAAATTCTTATTTGAATGATTTTTCATATATGATTTCACAATTTTATATCCTATATAACGCCCTAATCTCCCTGGACTCTCTTGATGCAAAATCGAAGTAGCAGGAGAAGGGTTAACTAACCTATTTGCATCATGTTTATTTGTCGAATACAACAAATTTCGTGAAATTATAGCATTCCAAGCATCCTTTTCATTCCTCTCTGCCCATAGCAGCTGTTCTTTACTATACCCAAGAGCTTCCGCTAAATCAGCATTAGGGACTAATTGCATCATTGCATATATAATTACGCCATTATATAATAATGTATTCAATACTGTTTCATCACTACTACTTATATATGGATATTCGCATAATAAATAAGACTCAGCTATATCATAGGGTAAATGTTGTGGCGTTTTAACAATACGTTGATATGGCTCAAAATAACCATATCCGGGATAATCACTCCCCAAATAATGATTTAACCCAACAAACATCATACTATCAGCAATAAATATCGATTGGTTATATGGCGATACAATAGTATATAATTCATAAAAATAATTATTACTAAACTCATTAAGTATGTTTTCTTTAAGTTTTAATATAACCTTATCAATAGGGGTAATATTGGAAAATTTCGAACAAATATCTTCATAAAACACCCTCATAGCATCTGACTCTGAATACTCAATCAAAGCGCTATCATTAAATTCTGTTTTCCCTTGGACATAAAACCAAGCTTTAAACACATCTCCTAACGAATCTACAACTATCGACCTTTGTTCGTCTTCCAATGACGCATATGTCGCCAACGCTACATCAAGCCGATTAAAGACTAACCCATCATCGTTAGCATCCATTTTTGTCTCTTCATTTTTACATGAACACAACAAAACAATAGCAAAAAAAACATTTAAACACCTGTTCATCATAAAAAGCTTTATATATTAAACGTAAAACAATCCTTTGCATTATACGCAACAGATAATTTATTGTTCAAAAACTCCACTTTTTACCATATTTGATGGTAAAAAATGTTACATTTTCCCCATAATCATATGTTTATTGCTAAATTTGCATTAAATATTATGAGTAATTACATATATAATATTATACTAATTGCGATAGCGTTTCTGTCAACGCCTCTCTGCGCCAATGCTTTTACTGTAGTCATCGACCCCGGACACGGAGGTAAAGATTATGGAGCATTGGGAGTTAAAGCCAAAGAAAAAGATATAAACCTATCTGTTGCATTATTATTAGGCGATATGATTCAAGATAAACTTGATGACACAAAAGTGATATACACTCGCAACAATGATAAAT
The DNA here is from genome assembly GCA_017520235.1 of Muribaculaceae bacterium. Taxonomy (GTDB): domain Bacteria; phylum Bacteroidota; class Bacteroidia; order Bacteroidales; family Muribaculaceae; genus RGIG4079. The sequence continues at coordinate 4,228 of JAFXGB010000144.1, forward strand.
TTTTAACATTAAGAGAAAGAGCCAATATCGCAAACAATGCATCAGGGGATCTGTTTATTTCAATTCACACCAATTCTATAGCAAAAAAAGCAAAAAACAGAAAAACAATAGCCGGTGCCTCTGTGTACACATTAGGATTACACAAAACGACCGAAAATTTTGAGGTTGCCAAGCGCGAAAACGCCGTCATCGAATTAGAAGAAGATTATTCCACTTCATATAGCGGTTTTGATCCAAATTCATCTGAATCATATATCATTTTTGAACTTAACCAAAACAAGCACTTAGAGCAAAGCATAGAATTCGCAAGCGCAGTTCAAACTGAATTCGTCCATTCAGCAAAACGCAAAGACAGAGGCGTGAGACAAGCCGGATTCCTCGTGCTTGCAGCAACAAGCATGCCGGGTATCTTAGTGGAACTTGATTTTATCTGCAATCCCACTCAAGAAAAATTCCTCAGTTCTAAAAGTGGACAAAAGAAACTTGCAACGGCAATATTCAACGCATTAAAAAAATACATTAATAAGTATAATAAACCAATAGAAATCAACCCCCAAAAAACAAGTACAAATAAACAAGAATCATCTTATCAAGAAACAAGCGAAAACAAAATAGAATACAAAGTACAATTTTTGACATCCAATAAAGCTATTCCCAAAAACGACAAACGTTTAAAAGGCCTTTCTCCTGTTGAATATTACAAAGACAATAATATTTACAAGTACACTTATGGCATTACAACATCATGGGATGAAGCAATTAAAATACAAAATAAAATTAAGAACAAATTTCCGGAAGCATTTATCGTAAAATTCAAAAATAACAAACGCATAAAATAACGAAAAAACAAACATAAATTATGAATAAAAAATTTTCAAAAGAGATATTAATTGGCATCTCGGTATTAATTGCATTAGTTGCGCTATTCTTTGGAATAAACTATCTTAAAGGTATAAACATTTTCAAAGCCGCCAACTACTATTATGCATCCTATACAAACGTTGCAGGGCTCACAATCTCTTCTCCAGTAACAGTAAATGGGTTTAAAGTTGGGTTAGTACGAGAAATTCAATATGAGTATGATAACCCCGGACACATTATCGTTGAATTAAGCTTAGACAAACAATTACATATACCCTATGGAACAAAAGCCCTATTAAAAACAGATGTATTAGGAACTGCTACCATTGAACTTGAAATGAATGACACAACAGCATTTCATGAGATCGGAGACAAAATCATAGGCATAACCCCTGCCGGATTAATGGATAATCTCTCTAAAGATGTTCTTCCATCAGTTGCCGGTATGATGCCTAAAATTGATTCACTTTTAACGACAGTCAACAAACTAATCAGCGATCCCGCAGTAGCAAACTCCATTCGCCGTTTAGACAACATTACAGCCAACCTTGAAGCAAGTAGTGCACAATTATCAAAGATGATGAGTACAATGTCTCCTACAATGGAGAATGTTAATGGCATATCTGAAAACCTTAAAGGAATAACAGCCAATTTAAATGAAATAACAACAGAACTCAACAACACTCCTATCGATTCAACTATGAACAACATATATTACATAACAGAAAATGCCAAGGAAATGACAAACAGACTCAACAGCAAGGATTCATCATTAGGATTAATGCTTAATGACACTCAATTATACAACAATCTAAACAATGCTGTTGGTAGCCTTGATTCACTACTAATTGACGTCAAGAAAAACCCAAAACGTTACATCTCAATTAAACTTCTATAGTAGACTTCTGCTATTTAGAATTATTCTAAATAACAACAAAATGATTGAATTATCCTATTCCTTTGAAAATAGTGGTAATTCAATCATTTTTATTTAAAGTAATACTCTAACTAAATCGTTATCACGCGTGACATATTTTGACAGCATACTATTAGTAATCAGCTGATAACATTCAAAAGCAAAAGTTATACTTTAATACCAGATAGAGAATCCTCATAAACTACTGATATTCAATATAGTTGCACATTAATCGTAAAAACCAAATATTTTCGTAATTGTTTTTATTTTGAAAATAGATTAATTTTGTTCTTGAAAAGTTTAGTCTAAAGAATATCACAATCAATGGAATTAACTCACTCTGATATGTGGGAAAAATGTCTAGAAATTTTCAAAGACAACCTTCCTGCAGAACAATACGACGCCTGGTTCAAACCGGTTACATCCATGAGCTACGAGAATAATAGCTTAAAAGTAGCCGTACCCTCACCTTTCTTCATTGAACAACTCGAAGAAAGATATTTCAAACTTATTAGCTCCACACTCCGCAGAGTGTATGGGGATAACATCAAATTATATTACCACTACAATCAAATTGGCAATGAGGCTACTACAGGCGTCACAGTAGGGAGTTCAAATCCAAGCCCAGCAATTCCTAATCGCAATAATTCTTTAGCTAATCCTTTTCAACAAGAATATATTGAGGATATCGATTCTCAACTAAATCCGCGTTATACATTCGAAAATTATTGCGGAAGCATGAGCAATAAAATAGCCCGCTCTATAGGCGAAGCTATTGCCACCAACCCCAAATGCAAAACATTCAATCCTCTATTTATATATGGAGCAACAGGTGTTGGCAAAACCCACCTTATCCAAGCCATAGGAATAAGAATTAAAGAGACTAATCCCCAAAGTCGCGTACTATACGTTACTGCACGCCTATTTGAGAGTCAGTACACTGCTGCTGTATGTCGCAAAAAAGTAAATGAATTCATCAATTTCTATCAAAGTATAGATGTATTGATCATCGATGACATCCAAGACTTAATCGGCAAGCCACAAACCCAAAACACATTCTTCCATATTTTCAATCATTTGCATCAAAATCAAAAACAATTAATCCTAACAAGCGATTGTTGCCCTGCTCAAATGGAAGGAATGGAAGCTCGCCTACTATCTCGTTTCAAATGGGGCATGACAGCAGAGTTAAGTCGTCCTGATTTTGAACTTCGTAAAGAGGTATTAACCCAGAAAGCAGAACAAGATGGGCTATCAATTCCTCAAGATGTTCTTGATTTCATCGCCACCAACATCACAGACAGCATCCGAGAACTTGAAGGAATTATTGTTTCACTCATGGCGCATGCTACAGTATTAAATCAAGAGATAACAATAGATCTTGCTCGCATTGTACTTTCGAACGCAGTCAAAGTTTCTCGCAAACAGATTAATTTTGAAATAATTACACAACAAGTTTGCTCTTATTACAAAATCGAGCCTGACCAACTATTTACAAAATCTCGCAAACGTGAGATTTCTGATGCCAGACAAATGGTAATGTATCTTGCTAAAAAGCATGCTAAAATGCAACTCACAACCATAGGTACTCGCTTGTCTAGAACTCATGCAACAGTCTTGTATGCTTGTAAAAACATTGAAGAGCGACTACCTATCGAAAAGCAACTCCAAGTTGATGTATCTACAATAGAAAGTTCATTACTATCATAAAATAAGAGCCACTGGCTCTTATTTTTATTTGAATACAAAAAACTAATCAAAGCTATATCCTTTTGATTCAATAAAATCCCTATATACTTTTGAAAAATATTCATTAGCCTCTTTGGTGTATCTAACATCAGTAAAAACCTGAGCTAATGTTTGTTTTCCATTTTCTGCAATAAACAATTTGCTATCTTCTCGCGCTTCCTTTTCAGCATACACTGATCTAATCTCATCTTTACTATAATCTGAATAACATTCATTATGAATGATAGCATTTATAGGAATACGATCACTTAATGCGACATCTCCTTCGGGGTAACCCACAGTCAATGTCGTCACAGGAACTACCCTATCAGGAAGATTTAATACTTCTGCAATTTGAGGTGCATTGTATGTCGTAGTACCTAAATAACAACAGCCTAAACCATACATTTCTGCAATAGTACAAAACTGCTGCGCAAATATAGCTGTATCTAAAAATGCTGTCAAAAACGATTGAAAGTTTCTATATCCTGGAATAGCATTACTAATATTACACCATTTCTCAAAACGATTAAAATCAGCACAAAATGTTAAAACAACACTACTACCAACAACCGATGGCTGATTAAAATGTGCAGGAGAAAGTTTTTCTTTCCCTTCTTTACTGCGAGTTACAACTAAACTATATAATTGCATATTTCCGGTAGTTGGAGCATGACTTGCTTGTTCAATAATATTCTTCAACAATTCATCATCTACTTCTTGCGAGGAATATCGCCTAATCGTCCGTCTATTTTTAAAAAAACTTTCTATTTCCATATATAATTTTTTTATCGTTGTAAAATTACAAATAATTTATCAAACACAAACACTCAAATAACTCAATTGTTTTACACAAATTTCATTTCGGAAAACTTTTAACATTACCAAAATCGCTATATTACTGTGCTTCAATGTGTTAATATTTTATTTTGGGAAACTTTTCAACGTTAGCAAATTTTCTAATAAAATAATTTGGTTACAAAAAAAATAATTATGAACTTTGCAAAGTGTTATTCTTAGCACATAGACTTTTCACTTTTTATACTTTAAAACTAACTTAAAACACAAAAAACATCGTGGAAAAGAAAACCTACTCCTATGATGAGGCATTTAACGCTTCATTAAAATATTTTGACGGCGATGAGCTTGCTGCTCGTGTATGGGTGAGCAAGTACGCTTTAAAAGATTCATTTGGCAATATATATGAAGAAACGCCTAATGACATGCACCGACGTATAGCTTCAGAAATCGCAAGAATTGAAGCAAAATACAATGAGCCGATGTCGTATGACGAAATTTTCGATGTATTAAAAAATTTCAAATACATCGTACCACAAGGTAGCCCAATGTCAGGTATTGGCAACGACCACCAAGTTGGTTCGCTTTCTAACTGCTTTGTTATCGGCTTAGATGGCACTCCTGACTCTTATGGAGGTGTAATAAAAATTGACGAAGAGCAAGTACAATTAATGAAACGCCGTGGAGGAGTAGGACACGACCTTTCTCATATTCGTCCAAAAGGCTCTCCTGTCAAGAATTCAGCACTTACTTCAACAGGGCTTGTTCCATTCATGGAAAGATATTCAAACTCTACACGCGAAGTCGCTCAAGATGGTCGTCGTGGAGCTCTAATGCTTTCTGTCAGCATCAAGCACCCCGATTCTGAAGCATTTATTGATGCAAAAATGACTGAAGGTAAAATTACAGGAGCCAACGTTTCAGTGCGCATTGATGACGCTTTTATGCAAGCCGCTATTGACGGAACGCCATATATTCAACAATACCCTGTCAATGCAGAAAGCCCCACAGTAACTAAAGAAGTTAATGCATCTGAAATATGGGCTAAGATTATCCATAACGCATGGAAATCAGCGGAGCCAGGCGTCTTATTCTGGGACACTATCACACGCGAATCTGTTCCCGATTGCTATGCCGACCTTGGATTCCGCACAATATCAACTAACCCTTGTGGCGAAATACCATTGTGTCCTTATGACAGTTGCCGTTTGCTTGCTATAAACTTATATTCTTATGTAAAGAATCCATTTACTCCACAAGCGGAATTTGATTTTGATTTATTCAAATTACATGTTGCAAAAGCTCAACGCATCATGGATGACATCATTGACCTCGAAATGGAGAAAATTGACAAAATCCTTGAAAAAGTTGAATTAGACCCAGAAACGGAAGAAGTTAAGCATGCAGAACACAACTTGTGGTTAAAAATCAAGACAAAAACACTCAAAGGACGTCGTACTGGTGTAGGAACAACTGCCGAAGGTGATATGCTTGCCGCTCTTGGTTACCAATATGGCACAACTGAAGCTACTGATTTCTCTGAACTCGTTCACAAAACTCTTGTTGTTGCTGCTTATGGTTCTTCTGTTGAGCTAGCTAAAGAACGTGGTGCATTTGAAATCTTTGATGCTGAACGTGAAAAGAACAATCCATTCATCAATCGTTTGCGCGAAGCGTCTCCAGAGCTATATGAAAACATGCTTAAATATGGGCGTCGCAATATTGCATGTTTAACTATTGCACCAACAGGGACAACAAGTCTTATGACTCAAACAACATCTGGTATTGAACCTGTATTCCTTCCCGTTTACAAACGTCGTCGCAAAATCAATCCTAACGACACTGATGTGCGTGTTGACTTTATTGACGAATCAGGAGATGCATTTGAAGAATATATCGTTTACCATCCAAAATTCTTGACTTGGATGAAAACAAACAACATTGAGGTAAAAGACAACTATACACAAGAAGAGCTTGAAGCTCTTGTTGCCCAATCTCCCTACCACAATGCAACATCAAATGATGTTAACTGGCTTGAAAAAGTAAAAATGCAAGGACGTGTACAAAAATGGGTTGACCACTCTATTTCAGTTACAATCAACCTTCCAGCAGATGTTAGCGAAGACCTTGTAAACAAGCTATATGTCGAAGCATGGAAATCAGGATGTAAAGGGTGTACCGTATATCGCGAAGGCTCTCGTGCTGGTGTCCTTGTTTCAATCGAAAAGAAACCTGCAGAACCCACCGAAATTAAACCTCACGTTGCTAAACGACCAATAGAACTTGAAGCCGACGTTGTTCGTTTCCAAAATAACAAAGAAAAATGGATTGCATTTGTAGGTCTTATTGATGGTGCTCCATACGAAATCTTTACAGGTCTTGCAGATGACGAAGATGGTATTTTCTGTCCTAAGTCTGTTACAAGTGGAAAAATCATCAAAGCTATTGATGAAAATGGAAACAAACGCTACGACTTCCAATTTATCAATAAACGTGGCTATAAAACAACTATCGAAGGTTTGTCTGACAAATTCAACCCAGAATATTGGAACTATGCAAAACTTATTTCAGGGGTATTACGTTATGGCATGCCAATTGACCAAGTACTAAAACTCATCGGTAGTCTTGAACTTGATAGCCAATCTATCAATACTTGGAAAATGGGTGTTGAACGCGCATTGAAGAAATATCTACCTAATGGAACTAAGCTAAACGGACAAACATGTCCTAACTGCGGACAAGAAACACTCATATATCAAGAAGGCTGTCTCATTTGTACTGCATGTGGTACATCTAAATGTGGATAATATAGCTTAAATCATTCATTACATATCTAAAAAGGCTAAACTTGAAAACATTTATCAAGATTTAGCCTTTTGTATTTAAATTCTAAGTAATTTTATATCCGATTTGTAAAGAATTTAAACACATAACGAAATATATTGACATTTACGCATGATAAAAATATCATTTACAATAGATTATCGCACAAATTGGGGTGAATCGGTATATCTTACTGGGGACATTCCTGAACTTGGCAATGGTAATGAACTTAATGCGCTTCAACTCAGCATAGATGGAACTGATAAATGGCACGTTACAATAGAAGTTGATAATGCCACTCCCGATTTCAAATATACCTACATTATCAAAGATGAAAACGGCTATACAAGAACAGAATGGGGAGTTGGACACTATTTTCGTCGTGGGAAAAGCGCAAAAACATACGAAATACATGACTATTGGCAAGAGCAACCATCAGATCTCCCCTATTATTCTTCGGCATTCACTGATTGTATTTGCAAACGTGAGAACAAAGAAAAACCATTGACAATAAAAAATGGCATTATAAATGTACGCATCTCTGCACCAATGGTTAAAAACGACGAAGTACTTGCCATGTGTGGCGGATGCGAACAACTCGGAGCATGGGACGCTTCTAAAGCCATCGTCATGAATGATACATTCTTCCCAGAATGGAACATTAACCTTGATGTAAAAACTCTCACAACACCTTTTGACTACAAATTTGTTATCCTCAAAAAAGACACCCTTGAAGTTGTTGCATGGGAAGCAGGTAGCAATAGATATTTCAACTACACTCCTGCACAAAAAAATGAGGTGATGGTAGTATCTGGGTTACGTTTTAACAATCCACTTGCTCCATGGCGCGGTGCCGGAGTAGCTATTCCGGTATTCTCTGCTCGTTCAGAAGAGGACTTCGGCGTTGGCGACTTTATCGACCTAAAAAAGATGATTGACTGGGCAGCATTGACAGGACAAAAATTCCTTCAAATTCTACCAATCAACGATACCACAATGACTCATACATGGACCGACTCTTATCCCTACAATGCAAATTCTACATTTGCACTACACCCCATGTATTTGCGTCTATCTGCTCTAGGAACGCTCAAAAACAAGGAACGTCAAGAATACTTTGACAATCTCGGCAAAGAGCTAAATCAGCTTTCCGAAATTGATTACGAGCGCGTAAACCGAGGTAAAATTCAATTCACTCACGAAATGTATGCTCAAGAAGGAGCAAAAACTGTTTCGTCAAAAGATTTCAAAGAATTCGTTGCCAATAATGCCGACTGGCTGACTCCATACGCCGCATTCTGCGTGTTGCGCGACCGCAACAACACTCCCGAATTTGACAAATGGGGCGAATATGCCGTATATGACAAAAATCGCATAGCCCAATTTGTTGCCGACAATCAAGACGATATAAACTATGTATATTATATACAATACCACCTTGACAAGCAAATGCGCGAAGTGCGCAACTATGCTCACAGCAAAGGAGTTGCCATAAAAGGAGATATCCCCATCGGCATCTCACGCACAAGCGTTGACGCATGGATTTCTCCACTCTTGTTCAACATGGATTGCCAAGCTGGTGCTCCACCCGATGACTTCTCTGTGCTCGGACAGAACTGGGGTTTCCCCACATATAATTGGGAAGAGATGAACAAAGACGGATTTGCCTGGTGGAAAGCTCGTTTCCGCAAAATGTCGGAATACTTTGATGCCTACCGCATCGACCACGTACTCGGGTTCTTTCGCATTTGGCAAATTCCTATGGATGCTATTCATGGCTTGCTCGGAGTATTCAACCCTGCACTGCCATTTACCCCCGATGAAATGAAATACAACTATGATTTCTGGCTCGATGTCGATTTGCAGACAACGCCCTACATCATGGATTATTTCCTACAAGATTTCTTCGGCGAATACACAGACGAGGCTCGCAACACATTCCTAAACAACGTGAGCTATGGTCGTTACAAACTTAAAGAACAATTCTCTACTCAACGCAAAGTCGTTGAATACTTTGCCGGACTCGAAAAGAACGATAAAAACGCTCAAATGTGCGAAGCTTTGCTTGGATTGATTGACGATGTATTATTTGTTGAAGACCCATACGAAAAGGGGAAATACCATCCACGCATCTCGGCCCAATTCACCTACTCTTATCGTGCATTGAACGACTACGAAAAATGGTGCTTTGACCGCCTTTACAACGACTTCTTCTACCATCGCCACAACGAATTCTGGTATGGCAAAGCAATGTGGAAACTACCCCCACTCATTGAAGCAACAGATATGCTCGTGTGCGCCGAAGACCTCGGCATGATACCCGATTGCGTGCCGGCAGTCATCAATGCATTGCAAATCCTTTCACTCGAAATCCAACGTATGCCCAAAGATCCCATAGCAAAATTTGGCAACACCTACACCTACCCTTATTTGTCGGTGTGCACAACATCTACTCACGACATGGGAGGCATACGTCAATGGTGGGAAGATGATCGCGAAAAAACTCAACATTTCTTCAACAACATGCTCCACGAAGGTGGCGAAGCCCCCTACTTTGCTGAGCCTTGGGTGTGCGACAAAATCATTGACTTGCACCTCAACTCACCCGCAATGCTTGCAATCCTACCATTGCAAGACCTCCTATCAATCGATGGAAACATTCGCCGCGAAAATCCTCTTGAAGAACAAATCAACGTACCTGCCAACCCACGCCACTACTGGCGCTACCGCATGCACTTGACTATGGAAGAACTGATTGCTGCCGACGAATACAACACCCTCTTACGCAACAAAATCCAAAACTCCGCCCGATGATTCAAAAACACTAATAGAAAAATAGAGATATATTCGCAAGATATATCTCTATTTTTCTATTTGCCCAACTATTTATTTTGTGATGGAGAAGAATTCTTGGAGGAGTTCGGGGGTACATTCGGCAGCATCGCCTCCATGCTTGTATTCAGGGCAATATTTGTATTTTACATTTACTCCCTGTTTGACAAGTGCAGCTATCTCTTCGTTACAGTCAAGTTCATCTTTTGTACCAAAGAAATAGATGGGGATATCAACTTTGCGAGGCTCAGAGCATGACATTGCTATCGCTGCTGCAAATGTTTCGGGATGATGTTCGGCATAATCCCATGTTCCACGACCACCATCGGAAGATCCGGTAACATATATCCTATCAGTATCAACCAATCCTTTATTTACATAATCATCTATGATGTGTTTTACATCATCGTAGCAATCTATCCATGTAATGGGGTTGGGATTATTTGCTTTGTGACATACAGGGAACAAAGCGATTGCCTTAATGCCATTGTCTTTTAAATATTGCAGAATGAGTTCGTCGGCATCGCAACAATCAAGGTGGTTGAATTCAAAGAAATCATGTTTTTTGTAATCGCGCACTCCCCCATGCAACCAAAGCCATACGATGGCTTTCCCTGGTTTATCTGGATTGATATGCACCACTCTGCAAGGTAAATTATAGGTAAATTCACCTGCGGGAAGAACTACTCCAACTTTTTCACTATCACATAACTCTGTTGTCGCTTTATCCTTTCCAGTGTTACAAGCAACCAGCATAAACGCACATATCGCCAAATAAATATATTTCATAACATTCAAGTTTTAAATTAGTTATTGGCAAATATACAAAACCTATTGATTTATCTTATTTATTTCAGTCTGTTATTTTTGCGCATTGTGCCAACAAAAATAGATAATTGAGCCAAATAATATGGAATCATTATGAAATATGAAGCGTAAGGCATGGGCTCTTTAAAAATGGTCCATGCCAAAATTATGTCAGAAGCCATAAACAAGACCGCTCCTATTTTCACCATCATTACAGACTGAGTTAATGCCATAAAAACCATAAGACCTATCACAACTGCATATATAATAATCCCACTTTGGATTACTAAATCTCCCACATTTAGGGCAATCGAATAAATCACAAACGAGACTATTGCGCACAATAATATTAGTAGGAGATTATCTTTTTTGTTTAATGGAATTATTGGTCGATGCCTCATAGCCATAAATTGCAATATCAAGAAAACATGGGCAATAGCAAATGCTACTATCTGCAAAATTAGCAGGCCTTGTTCCCCCATTGCATCTCCAATCACAGAGAAAAACATCGCGAGCACAATTTTTAATGGCACTCTGCTAATTCCCCATAACACCAACGCAAAGGCCGGTAATGCTGTCTTATATGGTATATCTATTGGACAAAAATATACGAGTGACAACAATATATATACAAGAATGATAGATGCTTTCATCATTTACAATTTAAATAGTGCTCTTGTATTATCGTTTGTAATGGCATTAACTTGGCCAAGGGTAAGTCCAAGAGTAGAGGCTATATGGACTGCTGTATGAATAATGTAGGCACTCTCATTACGCTTGCCACGATGTGGAACAGGAGCAAGATAAGGAGCATCAGTTTCCAATAGTATGCGATCTATGCCTATTGTTGGTAATACATCTCTTAACTTGGAATTCTTGAAAGTTACTATCCCATTTATGCCAAAATAGAAATCACCTCGATATCGTATGCGCTCTACATCTTCAATCGTTCCACCAAAGCTATGGAACACACATTGTGGCAAATTACCCTTGCGTGAATCCATTATATCAAGAATATCATCAAGACCTTCTCGGCAATGGATTATCACAGGCAAATTTTTATCACAAGCCCATTGCAATTGGGCATCAAATGCCAAGTGTTGCTCACGGCGATAGGTTTTATCCCAATAGAGATCAATTCCCACCTCCCCTACTGCAATATATTTTGTCCCATCATTAAACTCATGCTCTATCAACGAAAGGTCTTCTTGCCATGTATCTTTTATCTCAGTAGGGTGCAACCCCATTGCCATGAACGTATTTTTAGGGAACTTGGCATGCAAGGATTTCATCGGCTGAATAGTGGATAAATCAACATTGGGAAATATCAACTGTTCTACTCCGGCATCAATGGCCCGTTGCACCGCATCTTCGGGCGATGGATTAAACTCTTCAAGATATAGATGTGTGTGAGTGTCAATCATCGGTTGAAATCAATGAGTGCGACGGCACGACTTTTGTGCGAGTTCAACAAAAAAAGACTTAGCCTCAGCCGATAGCTGTATTTTATCCAATTCTGAAATTGCATCTGCCGCATAATCGTCTATCAACACATGGCAACGTTCAGCCAAATTCAATTCATTATAGATCGCTGTAACAGTTTTGATTTTTTCTTCTGGTGCGATATCAGCACCAATCATTTTTTGCAGACGACCAGATTTGTCTTCTGCCATTGCAGAGATCAATAACCATGTCTTCTTATCGTTAAGAATATCACCACCTATTTTCTTTCCAAAGACAACAGGATCTCCATAGGTGTCAAGATAGTCATCTTGCAATTGGAATGCAAGCCCAAGTTTCACCCCATATTTATAAAATGCATCTTTTACTTCATCACTCGCGCCAGCCATCAATGCCCCCATTTCACATGCACAACCAAGCAACACCGATGTTTTAAGGCATATCATATTGAGATATTCTTCAACTGTTACATCGTTACGGCTTTCAAAGTCCATGTCATATTGTTGACCTTCATAGACTTCCATTGCTGTACGATTAAAAAGTTCCATAACTTGTGCTATTTTATCGCCAGCGTTAATGCACGCATATTGCGATGCCATTGTCAACATAGCGTCACCCGATAGGATTGCAGTCTCTTCATTCCATTTAATGTGAACTGTAGGGCGACCACGACGCATGTCGGCCTTGTCCATAACATCATCATGCAACAACGTGAAATTATGGTAAATTTCTATTCCTAAAGCTTGGTTTATCGCTTGAGCAATATCCACTCCCAATGCATCACACACAGCAAGTGTCAATACCGGGCGTATGCGCTTACCGCCACCATCAAGAGTATATTTTATGGGAGCATAAAGACCTTCAGGCTTGTTTGAGTAACTGATTTCGTTAATCGCTTTATTGATATAATTCAATAGATATTCTGTCGTGTACATTTTTGATGTTATTTATTACCACAAAGTTACAGCAAAGCATAGCCAAATGCAAATTTAATATTACTTTTGCACTTTCATTTTTACAACATTTACATGGAAAATTTACCTACTGATAATATAATTCTTTTCAGCTATATTAACACAAAACTGAGAGATGTCTATCCTTCGCTTGATGCATTGTGCGAAGATTTGGACATTGACAAGGAGGAGCTTTTGAGCCGACTTGCCAAAGTAGGCTTTGAATATAATGCTGAGTTAAATAAATTTTGGTAATATTTCTTGCGTTCACACGACAAAGACACTAACTTTGCCTAACGATGGAAGATTATATTAGCCAATTAAATCCACAGCAACAGGAAGCGGTGTTATACACCGATGGCCCTTCGCTTGTTATTGCCGGAGCTGGCTCGGGGAAAACCCGTGTCTTGACTTATAAAATTGTTCATCTATTGAGTCATGGATATGAGCCCTGGCGTATCCTCGCATTGACATTTACCAACAAGGCGGCGCGCGAAATGCGTGAACGTATTGAAAAGCTTGTGGGTACACAGGTTGCATCAAAGTTGTGGATGGGAACATTTCACTCTATCTTCTCTCGCATATTACGCACTAATGCTGAACGAATAGGATATAAACGCGATTTTACAATTTACGATACGGCCGACTCTAAATCATTAATTAAGACTATCATTAAAGATATGGATCTTGATGACAAAGTATATAAGCCGGCAATAGTTATGTCAACAATATCGGCTGCTAAAAATGCGCTTATATCTCCGGAAAAATATGCCTCAACAGCAGAAATCATCGAAGCCGATAAACGTGCACGTCGCCCACTGCTTCATGCAATCTATAAAGCATATAGAAATCGTTGTTTTGTCGCAGGAGCAATGGATTTTGATGATTTGCTCTACTATACTAATGTTTTACTTAGAGATAATCCCGATATACTACATCACTATCAAGAATATTTCAGATATATTCTTGTTGATGAATATCAAGACACCAACTTTGCACAACATCTAATTGTTTCTCAGATATGCCAAGAAAATCAAAACTTATGTGTTGTTGGTGATGATGCACAAAGTATATATTCTTTCCGAGGCGCTAACATTAGAAACATTTTGAATTTAAAAAATTCATACCCCAATCTTCAGATTTTCAAACTTGAGCAAAATTATCGTTCAACTCAAAATATAATAAATGCAGCAAACTCTCTAATTGAGAAAAATACCGAACAAATTCGCAAACAGGTATTCTCATGCAACGATATAGGTTCACGAATAGAGGTAGTACAATCCTATAGCGACTATGAGGAAAGTTTTCTTGTTGCTAATCGCATATCTCAATTGCGCATGACTCAACATGATAGTTTAGAAGAATATGCTATTCTATATCGTACTAACGCTCAATCTCGTATTTTAGAGGAATCTCTGCGCAAGCGTAATATTCCTTATCGCATATATGGTGGACTTTCATTCTATCAGCGCAAAGAGATAAAAGATGCTATTGCTTATTTCAGATTATCAATCAATCCTAATGATGATGAGGCATTAAAACGCATTATCAACTACCCTGCTCGCGGAATTGGAGAAACAACTATCAATAAACTCACTCGATGTGCATTAGATAATCGCATAAGTATTTGGGAGGTTATCAACAACCTATCTCAATATGAAGTGAGCATAAACAGCGGAACAGCTAAGAAATTAACTGCATTTCGCGATATAATTGCGTCATTTATCGAAATGAATAATCAAGGGCTTGATGCTGAAATTGTTGCAACAAACATCATCAAGGAAACTCAATTATTGTCAATTCTTATTTCTGACCGCACACCTGAAAGTATCTCCAAGCAAGAAAACCTCTCAGAATTGACAAATGGTGTTAAAGAATTTGTGGCATCCAAGAAAGAGGAAGGAAACGAGGAAAACATATCACTCACAGATTTCCTTGCTGAAGTATCGCTTGCGACAGACCAAGACACTCAAGACTCAGCCGAAGAAAGAGTAACGTTAATGACCGTTCATGCCGCAAAAGGATTAGAATTCTCTAATGTGTTTATCGTTGGCGTTGAAGAGGAATTATTCCCATCGGCAATGAGTTGTTCTACA